>JALZOQ010000351.1 GCA_030913835.1 Actinomycetota bacterium
GCGAACAGCATCCTCCAGCCGCCACCGAGAGCCACCGTCGCGGCGAGGAGCAGCGGCCCGGCCGCCACGCCGACCGAGCCCGCAAGGTTCCAGCGCGCCATCGCCTGCTCGTGGCGCTCGGGCTCGAGGTCGATCAGCGCGGTCTGGGCGAGCCCGACGAACGCGCCCGAGGCCGGTGAGAAGAGGAGCAGCGCGAGCAGGAACGCCCCGAAGCCGCCGGCCGCGGCGGCGAGGAGGAGCGCAGCGGCAAACGCCAGCCCGCCCGCGAGCAGCAAGCGGCGCCGCCCGCCCGCGTCCGAGATCGGCCCGTACGCGAGCTCCACGGCCGCCCCGACGGCGCCCGGAATCGTCAGGAGCAGGCCGACGCTCGTGTAGCTCAGCCCTAGGTCGTGCCGGATCAGCGGCCAGGCGGCCTCGTGCACGCCGAAGAAGAGCTCGTCGAGGAGCTCGATCGCGAGCAGCGTCGCGACGACGAGAGCGGCGCCTCGGCGGGCGCCACGCCTAGCGAGTTAGCAGGGTGCGCGGGTCATCAAACCAAATCATGCCCGTTTTCGACCCGTCGAGCGCGGGAATCACGCCGGCAAACAAAGAGGAGGATCCATGGGCACGAGCGTGCAAGAGCTGATGACGTCGAACCCGAAGACCGTCGAGAGCAGCGCCACGGTCGTCGACGCCGCCAAGCTGATGCGGGACGAGGACACGGGGATCATCCCGATCGTCGAGGCCGACCGACTCGTCGGGACGATCACCGACCGCGACATCGCGATCCGGGTCGTCGCCGAGGGCAAGGACCCGCAGACGACCACCGTCGGAGAGATCGCCTCGCGCGACCTCGTCACGGTCGACCCGCAGCAGGATCTCGACGAGGCGCTGCGCCTGATGGCTCAGCACCAGGTACGGCGGCTCCCGGTCGTCGAGGAGGACGGCAAGCTGGTCGGCATCCTCGCCCAGGCGGACATCGCCCGCGAGGCGACTCCCGAGCAGACCGGCCGCGTCGTGGAGGAGATCTCCGAGTAGGCGTTTGGGAGGGGCCGGCGAACCCGGCTCCTCCCGTTCGTTCTAGCGCGAGACGATCGTCAGGAGCCGGCGAACGCGGTTCCCGTGGATGTCGTTCGCCTCGATCTGCGCGTAGTACGTCCGGCGTCCCTCAGGCGTGAAGCGCAGCGGCACCTGGACCCAGCCGTCGCGGCCGAGGATCCCTTCGGGAAAGACGTGCGCAACCACACTGTCGCCGGTGTAGATCCGCGCGTCGACGCCGACCCGCGAACCTGGTGGTGAGCGCGAGGCGATCTCGAGAGCCGAGATGCGGACGACGGGATTCGCTCGGCCGGACGGCACCGTGTAGATGATGTTTCGCGGGTCGAGCGGGAAGACAGTTTCCGCGAACGTGTAGAAGGCGGGCTTGACCTCTCCATTCTCGGCGATCAGGCCGCTCTGCCACGGGTCGCCCTGGTCGTCATGGAGGACGAACCAGATGAACATGGTCACGTACGGATAGCCACGGGCGATCCCGATCGCCTGGCGGAGGTAGCTCGCCTGGAGCGCGTAGGAGATCCCCTTCGGGTCGGGCGGCTTCGTCTCGTGCCCGTACTCCGTAATCCAGATCGGCGTCGAACGACGGTGGAACCACGTGTTCAACGACCGCTCGAACCGGGGGAACAGCCTCAGAGAGACATTCGGCCAGCGCACGACCTGATTCGGCCGCTGCTTCGGGTCGGTCGGGTACGGGTGATGCGCAACCGCGTCGAACTTGAGGCGCGGAGCCGCCTTGGCGACGAGCTGGAAGAACTTCCCGGGCGAGTGCGTGTCCTGCAGGCCGCGGATCCGCCTGTCGCGACCGCGAGCCGAGGTCTCGCCCATGCCGACGAGCGCCGAGGAGTTCCCGGCCTTGATCCCGCGATACGAAGCCGCGAAGAGCCTGGCATAGGTCGCCGGTGCGACCGACTTCCCCTTGCGGTCGAACTGCGGGGAGAGGAACTGATTCAGGTTCGGCTCGTTCCAGACACCCCAGAAGCGGACGAACGGGAACCCGGGGTAGCGCCCGGAGTAGCGGGCGGACACGGCCTGGCTGAACGCCGTCAGGTCGGTCAGCCGGCGCGGGACGCGGTTGCGGCCGGCGCCGCCGTTCGCCCATGTGGGGGTCCCGTAGATCTGCAGCATCGCCTCGATGCCGCGCGCCTGTGCCTTGCGCACGAACTCGTCGATGTCCTCGAGACGGTACGCGGGGTCGAACGGGTTCGCGGCGCGCGCAGGGCGCGTCGGCGCCGCGCGGGCCCAGTCGATCGTCGAGCGGATAACGGTCGCGTGGGAGTTCTTGGCGCGATCGAAGATGTAGTCGCGGTCCGGTCGGAACCGGAAGCTTGCGTCATCTTGGAAGCCCACGTACATGCGGGTCGCACCCGTCGCGAGCGACGGAACGAGAACGGCCGCGAGCGCGGCGACCACGGCGAAACGCACGACTCGATTCACGAGCTGGGACCCCCTCTGCTTCGGTCGGATCACAAACGACCGGCCAGGTTACCGACGCTATGTGACGGCGCTGTAAAGCCGATCCGCCCTCTAGACTGCTCGAATCTTGCGGACCGAGCCACGACACGACGGAGACCAGGGGGCCGGCGTCGCCGTGCTCGGCGGCGGCCCCGCGGGCCTAACGGCCGCATACGTCCTGGCGCTTCGAGGAGTGCCCGGAACGGTTTACGAAGCCGACGGAACCGTTGGCGGAATCGCCAAGACCGTCGAGTTCAACGGCTACCGCTTCGACCTCGGCGGACACCGCTTCTTCACGAAGCTGGGGCCCGTCCAGCGGCTCTGGGAGGACATGCTCGGCGAGGAATTCCTCTACCGCCCGCGCCTCTCCCGGATCTACTACCAGGGCAAGTTCATCTCGTACCCGTTGCGCGCGGAGGACGTCCTCGACCGACTCGGGCTGATCGAGTCGACGCGCTGTGCGCTCTCGTATATCTGGAGCCGGCGGCTCTTCCGGATGAAGCCGGAGAGCTTCGAGGACTGGGTGACGATGCGCTTCGGTAAGCGCCTCTACGAGGCGTTCTTCCGCTCGTACACCGAGAAGGTCTGGGGGATCCCGGGCTCGGAGATCCGCTCCGAGTGGGCCGCGCAGCGAATCAAGAACTTCTCGCTGATGCACGCGGTCAAGGCCATCCTCGGACTGGGCCGCGAGCACGTGACGAGCCTGATCGAAGAGTTTCGCTACCCGCGGCTCGGCCCCGGGCAGATGTGGGAGGCGTTCGCCACTCACCTGCGTTCCTCCGATATCCCGGTCCTGCTGAACCACCGCGTCGTCTCCATCCGGCACAGCGGCAGCCGAGTCGACAGGGTCGTCGTCGACGCGAACGGTCGCGAGGAGGAGTCGCCGGTCGAGGCGGTGCTCTCCAGCATCCCGCTCAGCGAGCTCGTGCAGCGACTCGACCCGCCCGCACCCACCGAGGTGCTCGAGGCGGCGGCGCGGCTCCGCTACCGGGAGCTCTGCCTCGTCGCGTTGATCACGACCGAAGAGGCGCCGTTCCCGGACAACTGGATCTACCTCCACGACCCCGGAACGCGCGCCGGACGCGTGCAGAACTTCGGCGCCTGGAGCGAGGCGATGGTCCAGCCGGGCACGAGCTGTCTGGGCGTCGAGTACTTCTGTTTCGAGGGCGACGAGATCTGGGAGATGCCCGACGAGCAGGCGGTCGAGCTGGCGAAGGGCGAACTCGCGCGGGTGGGCTTGATCGACCCGAGCAAGGTCGTGGACGGCGTGAAGGTGCGGGTGCCGAAGGCCTATCCGATGTACGACGCCGACTACAAGGAGGCGGTCGACACCCTGAGGCTGTACCTCAAAGGTTTCGACAACCTCAAGACGTTCGGGCGGAACGGCCTCCACCGCTACAACAACCAGGACCACTCGATGTGGACGGCGATCCTGGCGACGCTGAACCTGCTCGACGACGCCGGCTACGACGTCTGGTCGGTGAACGTCGAGGCCGAGTACCTCGAGGAGGGCGAGACGGTCGACGCGCTCCTCGACGTGGCGCTCGTCCAGTAG
>JALZOQ010000352.1 GCA_030913835.1 Actinomycetota bacterium
CTCCTCCTCGTCCCCGCCGATCTCGCCCACCATGACGACGTACTCGGTCTGCGGGTCGGCCTCGAAGCGCTCCAGGATGTCGATGAACGAGGAGCCGACGACGGGGTCGCCGCCGATCCCGACGATGGTCGAGTTTCCGAGGCCGAGCTGCGCGAGCTCATGGCCAATCTGGTACGTGAGCGTCCCCGAGCGCGATACGAGCCCGACGGCGCCCTCGGTGAAGATCTCCGCCGGGATGATCCCGACGTTCGCCTTGCCCGGCGAGAGCGCGCCCGGGCAGTTCGGGCCGAGCATGGTGATCCCCTTCGGCCGGATGTACGTGTAGACACGCAGCATCTCGTGTGCCGGCAGGCCTTCGGCGATGCAGATCACGGTGCCGATTCCGGAGTCGACCGCCTCGTAGATCGCGTCCGCGGCGAACTTTGCGGGGACGAAGACCATCGTCGTGTTCGCGCCGGTCTCCTCGACCGCCTCGGCGACCGTGTTGAAGATCGGGACGCCCTCGACGTCCGAGCCTCCCTTTCCGGGCGTGACGCCCGCGACGACCTCGGTCCCGTAGGCCTTGTTGCGCAGCCCGTGGAAAGAGCCCTCGCGGCCGGTCAGCCCCTGGACGACGAGCTTCGTGTCCTTGTCGACGATGATCGCCATCAGTGGCTCCTCCGGTGACATTGGAGGATGTCTCGGTCGGGAGCGCCAAGTGAGGCAATGGGCCGAGCTGCGCTCGGCAGAGCGTTCGGGCCTGTAGGCCCGGGCGCGACTGAGGACGCCGCATCGCGCCGTGCGATCGCGGGCGAGACGCCGCCGAATGTTGCCGGGGGAGCCACTATTTCTGGCTCCTGCGCGCGCGGAGGAGGATCTTCGTGTCCGTCCAGGCCTTGCCGTCGGCGGTCAACCGGTCGGCGAGCAACTTCCGCACGCGCTTCGCGTCGTCCCCCTCGCACCCGGTCCGCGCGAGCCAGTCGTCGAGCGGATGCGTCTTCTCGAAGAAGTCGACGAGCTCGACCTCGAGCCCGACCGCTTCGAGCATGTCGCGCCACTCAGCCTCGGTGTAGCTGCGCACGTGCGTCGGGTCGCGGACCTTCTCTGCCTCCTCGTGGCCCTCGCTCGAGTAGAGCGTGTCCTCGATCACGACGAAGCGGTTCGCGACCCGCGCAAACTCGGCAACGGCGCGGCGGACGTCCGTGAAGTGGTGCGGTGCGATCCGGGTGACGACGACGTCGAAGCTGGCGTCGTCGAACGGGAGATCCTCGGCGCCCGCGATCACGTCCGGACGCATGCCGGGCGAGGGGTCGAGGGTGACGACGGTCGCCCCGCGCTCGCGTAGCCGCCGCGCGACGTGACCGCCGCCCGTCGCGACGTCGAGGATCTTCGTCTCCTCGCTCGGCTCACACCATTCGACGAGCTGGTCGAGGTCGTCGCCCGACGAGTGGTCCGGGCTCTTACGGTACGCCTCTGCGCGGTCGTCCCACACGTTCGTCATGGCCACAGCTCGAGTCCATAAGTGGGTCGACCGGTCGTTTCAGACGGCCGCACGGGCAGAGCCCGTACGGCCTGAGGGTCGGCGCCGCCGAGTCGGCGCCTCATGCCTTCGCCAGCTCCACCGCGCGGCGCGCCCCGTCGAGCATCGTCGCCTCCGGAAAGACGTTCGAGCGGTTCGCCTCGGCGAGGATCCGCCGCCCTTCCTCCGCGTTCGTGCCGTCGAGCCGAACGACGATCGGCTGCGAGATGTCCATCCGGTCGAGTGCCGTGAGGATCCCGCGCGCGACCTCGTCGCAGCGAGTGATTCCGCCGAAGATGTTGAAGAAGATCGAGCGCACCTGCGGGTCGCGCGTGATCACCTCGAGGGCGTCGACCACGCCCTCCGCGTCGCCCCCGCCGCCCAGGTCGCAGAAGTTGGCGGGCAGGCCGCCGACGTGCGCAACCACGTCCACCGTGGACATGGCCAGGCCGGCGCCGTTGCCGAGAATCCCGACGTCCCCGTCAAGCTTCACGTAGGTGACGCCCTTCTCGCGGGCGAAGGTCTCCAGGGGATCGGCTGCCTCGACATCGCGCATCTCGGCGATGTCGGGGTGCTTGTAGAGCGCGTTGTCGTCCACCGTGAACTTCGAGTCGAGCGCCTTGACCTCGCCCTCTGGCGTGACGATCAGCGGATTCACCTCCGTGAGCATCGCGTCGGTTTCGACGAAGCAGCGGTAGAGCTTCTCGACGATCGAGAGCAGCTGCTTCTGCTCGTTCGGGTCGTCGATCCCGGCGCCGTAGATCAGCCGCCGCGCCTGCCAGGGCTGGTAGCCCTCCAGCGGATCGACGTGCAGGCGCGCGAGTGCGTCGGGCGTCTCGTCTGCGACCTGCTCGATCTCGACTCCGCCCTGGGTCGTGAGCATGAAGAGGGGCTTTTTCTCGCCACGGTCGAACGTGATCGAGAGGTAGTACTCCTTCGCGATCTCGGACGCGCTCTCGATCCAGACCTTGCGGACGACGTGACCGTTGATGTCGAGCCCGAGGATGTCGCGGGCCTTCTGCTCCGCGTCGTCGGGATCCTCCGCGAGCTTGACACCCCCGGCCTTCCCGCGGCCGCCGGTGAGCACCTGCGCCTTGACGACGACCTGGCCGCCGATCTCCTCCGCGGCGGCGCGGGCCTCCTCCGGCGTGGTCGCCAACCGTCCCTCGGACACGGGGATTCCGAAGCGGCGAAACAGCTCCTTGCCCTGGTACTCGTACAGGTCCATCAGCCGCGGGCGAGTCTACTCACGCCCACTCGACTCGCGCTCAGTGAGGGCCGCGGCGAAAACGCCGACCCGTCCTAGCCTGAGCGGATCACACAGATCGTCTGGCCGGCGGTGACCGGTTCGCCCGGGGCTACCCCGAGCTCGGTGACGACGCCGTCGCGGTGGGCCACGATCTCGTTCTCCATCTTCATCGCTTCGACGACGCACAGGACCTGCCCGGCGCGGACCTCATCGCCCTCGGCGACCTCGATGGACAGGACCGTGCCCTGCATCGGCGTGACGACCGCGTCTGCCCCGCCGGCGTGACCGCCCGCGCGCTCGCGCTCGGCGCGGCGGCGGACGAGGTCCGCGTGAGGCGGCTCCGGCACCAGGACCTTGACTTCGAAGCGCCGGCCCTCCACCTCCACGGCGTGGAAGTGCTCGCGGAGCCGTCCGCCCGACGACGCGGGTACGCTCGTTGTCCGATGAGACAACTGTTCCTCCGCCTCCTGCGCCTGGCGCGCCAGCTCCGCCGACTCGACCACGCCCTGACACGTCTCCCCGGCGACGAAACAGGGGTGCGAAAGCAGCGCCAGATGGAAGCCAACCAGGGTCTGCGGGCCCTCTATCTCGAACTCGCGCAGCGCGCGCAGCATGCGCCGGCGAGCCGTCTCCCGGTCCGAGTCGTGGACGATGAGCTTCGCGATCATCGGGTCGTAGAGCGGGGAGATCACCGTGCCGGCCGTGACGCCCGAATCGACGCGAACACCGGGACCGCCCGGCTCGCGGTAGTGGGTGACCGTGCCGGGCGAGGGCAGGAAGCCCTGCTGCACGTCCTCGGCGTTGATCCGGCACTCGATCGCGTGCCCCGAGAAGCGCACGTCCTCTTGCCGCACCGACAGCGGCTCCCCCGCGGCGATCCTGATCTGTTCCCGGACGAGGTCGAGCCCGGTCACCAGCTCCGTGACCGTGTGCTCGACCTGGATCCGCGTGTTCATCTCCATGAAGAAGTACTCGCCCTCCGCGGTGAGCAGGCCTTCGATCGTGCCCGCAGAGCGATAGTCGGCCGCGCGCGCCGCGTCGACCGCGATTCGGCCGATGCGCTCGCGCAGCGCTGCGTCGACCGCCGGCGACGGCGTCTCCTCGACCAGCTTCTGGTGGCGGCGCTGGATCGTGCAGTCGCGCTCGCCGAGGTGGACGACGTTGCCGTGCGCATCGGCGAGCACCTGCACCTCGACGTGCCGCGGGTCGACGAGGTAGCGCTCGACGTAGACGGACGGGTTCGCGAAGTACGCCTGCCCCTCGCGTTGCGCAGCCTCGAAGCCGCGCTCGACCTCGTCGGGGCCTTCGACCACCTTCATGCCCTTGCCGCCTCCTCCCGCTGCGGCCTTGATCAGGAGCGGGTAGCCGAGCTCCTCGCCGAGACGAAGCACGGCGTCGGCCGACGGGACCGGATCCGTCGTGCCCGGGATGATCGGGACCCCGGCGGCCTGCATCCGCTCCCTCGCGGTCGTCTTGGCGCCCATCAGCTCGATCGCCGCGGGCGGCGGGCCGATCCACGTGAGACCGGCCTCCTCGACGGCCCGCGCAAAGGACGCGTTTTCCGCCAGGAATCCGTAACCGGGATGGATCGCGGCCCCGCCTGCCTTGACCGCGGCGTCGATGAGCTTCTCCGCGACGAGATAGCTCTCGGCAGCGCTCTCGCCGCCGAGCGCGTGCGCCTCGTCCGCGTAGGTGACGTGCGGTGCGGTGCGGTCCGCATCCGAGTACACCGCGACCGAGCCGATTCCGAGCTCCCGGAGCGTGCGGAAGATCCGAATCGCGATCTCGCCGCGGTTGGCGACGAGTACGTTGGAGAACAGGGCCACTGGCCACATATTCTCCTGGTCCGTGGGCCTCGCCGATCAACTGACCGTCGCGCGCGTGCTCGCGGTCCCCTTCGTTGTCGCGTTGTACGCCTGGGACTTCGAGGGCCACGCCTACTGGGCGACGGGTCTCTTCGCGGTCGCGATGGCGACGGACTGGTTGGACGGACGGGTCGCTCGCCGGCACGGCCGAACGTCTCCGCTCGGCGGGCTCCTCGATCCGATCGCGGACAAGATCCTCGTGCTCTCGGTCCTGATCGTCCTGATCGGCGCCGGCGTCTTCGAGGCGTGGATGGTCGCGGCGATCGTCGCGCGCGAGTTCCTCGTCTCCGGGCTCCGCCTGGCGGCAATCGAGCGCGGCGTCGTGATCCACGCGCGCGATCTCGGCAAGCTCAAGACGTGGTCGCAGGCCATCGCCGCGGGGGTGGGCGGACTCGCCGCCGCCGGCGCCTGGGACGACAGCGTGGCCTGGTGGACGCTGCTCGTCGCGTTGGTCCTGACCTGGGTCTCCGGGCTCGACTACGCCCGCGTCGCGCCGGGCCTATTGCGAGGCCGCGCCCCGGCCTGATCCGGGCGGAGAGATCGCGTCCGCGTCGAACCTTCCGGGGTGGTGCCGATGCGACCGCTTCGTGTTCTCGCGCACGCCCGCCTCACGCCACGGGCTTTGCCCGCGCGCGGCCGCGAGCACGCGCGTGAGAGCATGCTCGATCGCCTCGCGCTCGGCCGGCGAGGGCTCAGGTGTGATCTCGAGCTTCACGCGCACAGCCTAAAGAGCTGCGGCCGAGCGGACGATAGGAGCGTCGTGCGCCGCCGCCGCTTCCTCACGC
>JALZOQ010000362.1 GCA_030913835.1 Actinomycetota bacterium
CATGTACGGGCCGGACGCGGCGCTCGCGCTGGAGCCGCACGAGCTGAACGAGCTCGTCGCCGGCGTGCGCGAGATCGAGGCGATGCTCTCCGCTCCCGTCGACAAGGACGCGGAGGCCGGCGCGCTCGACGAGATGAAGCGCATCTTCGAAAAGAGCGTGGTCGCGGTCGCCGACATTCCCGCGGGCACGACGCTGGAACGCGCGATGCTCGCCGCGAAGAAGCCGGGCACCGGGATCCCGGCGCGCAGGCTCGACGAGCTCGTCGGCCGCCGGGCGCGCTCCGACATCGCCGCCGACACCGTCCTGACGGAGGGCGACGTCGAATGAAGCGCGTCTGCGTCGTCGTCGGCTCACGCGCGAACTACTCGTCGATCAAGTCGGCGATGCGCGCGATCCGGGACCATCCCGAGCTCGAGCTGCAGCTCGTCGTCGGCGCCTCGGCGCTCCTCGACCGCTACGGCACCGCGCTCGACGTGATCGAGGCAGACGGGTTCGAGCCGGACGAGCGCGTCTTCATGCTGATCGAGGGAGAGACGCCCGGGACGATGGCGAAGTCGACCGGCCTCGGCCTCCTCGAGCTGCCGACGGCGTTCGAGCGACTCGAGCCGGACGTCGTGATCACGGTGGGCGATCGCTTCGAGACGATGGCCACGGCGCTCGCGGCGACGTACATGAACATCCCGCTCGCGCACACGATGGGCGGAGAGGTGTCCGGCAACATCGACGAGTCGATCCGCCATGCCGTGACGAAGTTCGCGCACCTGCACTTCCCTGCGTCGGCCGGCGCCGCCGAGCGGATCGTCAGGCTGGGGGAGGATCCCGAGGCGGTCCATATGGTCGGCTGCCCGCGGATGGACCTGGTCGCGGAGGTGCTGCGCGACGACGGGGACGGCCTGAGCGACCTGTTCAGGTTCGGTGTCGGCGGCAGCTTCGACCTCGACGAGCCGTTCGTGCTCGTCTCCCAGCATCCGGTCACGACGGAGTACGGCGACGGTGAGCGCCAGATCGACGAGACGCTCCGCGCAGTCCAGTCGGTGGGGCTCCCCGCGGTCGTCCTCTGGCCGAACGCCGACGCGGGCTCGGAGGACATCGCGCGCGGGATCCGGAAGCTCCGCGAGCATGAGGACGACTCACGCATGCACTTCTTCAAGAACCTGCCGACGAGCGACTACATTCGGCTGATGCGGAAGACCGCGGCGCTCGTGGGCAACTCGAGCTCGGCGATTCGCGAGGGCTCGTTCATCGGCACTCCGGCGGTCAACATCGGCTCGCGCCAGGAAGGGCGCGACCGCGGCTCGAACGTCCTCGACGTCGATTACGACCGCGCTGAGATCGCCGACGCGGTCCAGGCACAAATTGCGCACGGTCCCTACGAGCACGAGCCGATCTACGGCTCCGGCAACGCCGGCGAGCAGATCGCGGACATCCTCTCCCGCGCCGAGATCTCGATCCACAAGCGCATGACCTACTAGGTGACTGTGGTCGGCCTCATCCCCGCCCGAGGCGGGTCGAAGGGCATCCCCCGGAAGAACCTCGTCGAGCTGGCAGGGAAGCCGCTCGCGGCATGGACGATCGGCGCTGCGTGCGCGGCGAGCACGCTTTCGCGCGTCGTCGTCTCGACGGACTCGGAGGAGATCGCCGCCCTCGCGCGGGAGCTCGGCGCCAACGTGCTCGATCGCCCTGACGAGCTGGCGGCCGACGAGACGCCGATGCTCGAGGTCGTCCGTCATGCGGTTGAGGCGCTCGGCGACTGCGACGTGCTCGTGCTGCTCCAGCCAACCTCCCCGCTTCGCCGGGCCACCCACGTCGACGAAGCGGTCTCGCTCCTGCTCGACTCGGACGCGGACGCGGTGGTCAGCGTCGTCGAGGTGCCGCACCAGTTCCGGCCCTCGTCGCTGATGGAGCTTCGCGACGGCCGGCTGGAGCGGCTCGCGGATGCGACGCACACCCGCCGCCAGGACAAGCCGGTCGTGTACGCGCGGAACGGCCCGGCAATCCTCGCTCTCCGCCCCGATCGCCTCGGCGACGACCTCTACGCGGGCGACCTTCGGCCGTACGTCATGGCGCAGCGCGACTCGGTCGACGTCGACGGCCCCGACGATCTGGAGCTCGCCGAGGCGCTGCTCCGGGGCCGCGAATGACGAGCTTCATGAAGGAGACCGGCCGGGACCGCTACTTCGCGGCGCTCGAGCGCGAGCTGGACGAGCTCGTCGATCCGCAGACGGGAATGCTCTCGGAGCAGTTCTCGCGCCGGATCGACTGTCCGCTCTGCGGCTCTCACGACCATCGGCAGGTCTTCGTCAAGCGCGGGTACACGTTCGTGCGCTGCAACGAGTGCCGGCTCGTGTTTTCGAATCCTCAGGTGGACGAAACTCGCGCCATCGACCGCTACGGGAGCTCGGTGTCGGCTGAGCTCTGGGCCGAGGTGCTCTTGTCCGAGCGGCAGCTCGAGCTCGACCGCCCGAAGTTCGAGCGGATCGCCGACGCGCTCGAGCCGTTCCGCGGCGACGGCCGCCTGCTGGACGTCGGCTGCTCGATCGGGCTCTTCCTCGACGTCGCGCACCAGCGGGGCTTCGACGGCATCGGGATCGAGTTCGGCGAGCGCGCGCTTCGCCACGCGCGCGGTGAGCTGGGACTCGAAGTGCTGGACGTCCCGCTGGCCGATGCCGGATTCGCGCCGGCGAGCTTCGACGTCGTGACCGTCCTCTCGGTGCTCGAGCACACGAACGATCCGAGGGCGATGCTTCGCGAGGTCGCGCGCGTTCTGAAGCCTGGCGGCG
Organism: Actinomycetota bacterium; assembly: GCA_030913835.1. Taxonomy (GTDB): domain Bacteria; phylum Actinomycetota; class Thermoleophilia; order Gaiellales; family Gaiellaceae; genus UBA5186. Next base: position 2,782 of record JALZOQ010000362.1, read on the forward strand.
CGCTCTACGTGATCGTCCCGAACCTCGAGAGCCTCGCGTGCCGCGTCCTCCACGAGCAGGCTGCGACGTTCGACGGGCGCAACCACCTCGTGTACTTCTCGCCCACGACGCTCTCCGACGCGCTCGGGCGCGAAGGGTTCGAGCCGGTGCGCGTCTCGACGCACGTGAGCTCGCTCGACCCGGTGCTCGCCTGGCTCGCCTACGAAGAGCCCTACGGGGCGTCTGCGGTCGAAGACGACCCACTCGTGGCCGCAGCCCACGAGCGCAGGCACGAGCTAGAGCGATGGCTCGAGCAGCTCCAGCTCGGGTACAAGCTGCACTGCCTCGCGCGCAGGAGCTAGCTGACGCGTCGCAGGTGCGCGAGCCGGTCGACGGCCCGCTCCAGCACGTAGTCGCCGTCCGCTGTCACTTCGCGGACGACACGGCCCGCGCTCTCGGGGTGCGCGGGCATGAATGGCCCGTCGAAGGCGTCGTCGAGCAGCACTGCTCCGCCGACCGGGACACGCCGTCCGAAGCGGTCGAAGTCCGCCTTGACCCCCTCGTAGGTGTGGTCGCCGTCGATCAGGACCAGGTCGACCTCGCCCGTATCCACCTCGATCGTCGCCGAATCGCCGACGAGGAGCTCGACATCGAGGCCGAAGCGCTTGCAGAAGGCCTGCGTCTCGGCGTCGAGCGTTCCTGGTTCGAGGCCGAGCACGCGGCTTTCCTTGTCGCGGAGGTCGATCGACCAGACCTTCCCCTCAGGGCCCATCCCGGCGGCGAGCGCCACCGTGGACCCTCCGCGCCAGCGGCCGATCTCGATCGCCCGCTTCGCGCCGCTTCTCCGCGCCAGGCCGAAGACGTACGCGAGCTGGCGAATCGTCATGCCCGCAATCCCGTGGTTCAGCGCAGAGCTCGCGAACAGCCCCGCGAGATCCTCGAATTCGAGGTGGTCGCGAGGATCGAGGTCGAGCGGCATCGCGCCGAGCCGTGGCTCCCGGTTCAGCTGCGGACCGAGCGCCTGGAGGAGCGTGTAC
>JALZOQ010000375.1 GCA_030913835.1 Actinomycetota bacterium
GGACGCGATCCTAGAACGTGAGCCCGAGCCACGGCCAGGCCACCAACTCGAGTTGAGCACGGGGAGGTCGCCTAGAGCCGGAGCGCCCTAAAGCGCACACCCTCGCGACCTGCACGGTGCGGCCGAGTCGGCGCCTTAGCCGGGCTGGAACGTCTCGGGCGTGCGCGTGAACGGGTACGTCGCGAAGTACATCCGCGTAACGGTCCCGTCGTCGTCGCGCACGATCCGGAGCTGCTCCCCGCGCTCGCTGCCCGTGATCGCGCGGTAGAGGTCCTCGCTCTCGCGCCGGAAGCGCGTCGGGACGGTCTCCGCGGTCGTGTCCGGCTCGGCGACCAGCTCGCCGCCCCGCCAGCGGAAGATCCACTCGCCGCCCTCCGACCACCAGCGTCCCGGCACGCCCTCGAGCTCCGCCGGGGCGGCATCGCGCACCGTCCACAGCTCGGGCTCGGCCGGATAGGCCACGGCAGCCTTCACCGCAAGCTCGATCGCGAGGTCCTGCACGCCCTTCGCCGCACCCGAGTTCGTCAGCAGGATCGCGCCCGTGCCCTCCTTCCGCGACGCGACGACCATCGCGAGGAAGCCGGGCATCGCGCCGCCGTGTCCCGCAAAGATCCGGTCGCCGTCCCGAAACAGCTGCAGCCCGAGCCCGAAGCCGAGCCTCCACCGCTCGTGGTCCGCCATCGTCTGGAAGGTCTGCATCTCCTCGACCGTGTCCCCCGAGAGCACGTCCGGGCTCGGGTCGGAGAAGAACGCGGCCCAGCGCGCCAGGTCGGCGGGCGTGCTCCAGAGCGCGCCGGCGGGCGCGGTCGAGCCGATGTCGAGTTCGGAGGGCTCCTCGTGCACCGTGTCGGAGTACGGATCGACGAAGTACCCCTGCGCGGCGGGGGCCTGCCGCTGCACGGACGTCCGCGTCATGCCGAGGGGCTGCAGGACCCGCTCGGCGAGGTATTGCTCCCACGACTGGCCGGAGACCCGCGCGACGACCTCGCCGAGCAAGGCGAACGCAAGGTTGGAGTAGTGGAAGTACGAACCGGGCGGCAGCACCTGCTCCGCCTCGGCGGCGGAGGCGAGGAACTCCTCGCCGGCCGTGAAGCGCATCGTCTCCCACACGTCCCCGGGCGGCTCGCGCTGCAGCCCGGACGAGTGCGACAGCATGCGCCGGATCGTGGGCTGGTGCGGCACGCCGGCGAGGTGGCGGTCGAGCGGATCCTCGAGGTCGAGCTTGCCCGCGTCGCGCAGTTGCATGATCGCGACGGACGTGAAGGTCTTCGTGATCGACCCGATCCGGTACTGGTGGTCGGGGGTCGCCTCGTCGCGGGTCTCCGTGTTCGCGACACCGAGGGTTTGGCCCCACACGACCTCGCCCTTGTGGGCGACCGCTGCGCTGACGCTCGGCGCCGGCCACTCCGCTTGGGCCTTGCGGATGAGCCCGGAGAGCTCCCTAGCCAGTGGCTCAGGCGCGGACAAGCGCTCCTAACGCGCGCGGGATCAGCTCGATCGCGCGCTCGATGTCCTCGTCGGACACGTCCAGATGAGTCACTGCGCGGAGCCGCGTGGGATGGATCGTCCCGGACAGGCCGACGCCGTGCTCGGCGAGCCTCGCAAGCGCCTCGGCCTTGGTGAGCCCGAGCGGGGCGACGTCGATCTGGACGAAGTTCGTCTCCACGGCATCGACCTCGACCGGCAGACCCGCCTCGGCGAGAGCTGCACCAAGCCGCCTCGCGCGCGCGTGGTCCTCGGCCAACCGCTCGACGTGGTGGTCGAGCGCGTAGACGGCCGCCGCGGCGACGATTCCCGCCTGGCGCATGGCGCCGCCGAAGAGGTGCTTCGCGCGCCGTGCCTTCGCCATCAGCTCCTGCGAGCCGGCAACGACCGAGCCGAGCGGGCAGCCGAGACCCTTGGAGAAGCAGATCGTGACCGTGTCGAAGTAGCCGCCGATTTGCGCCGCCGGCACGCCGCTCGCGGTCGCCGCGTTCAGGATTCGCGCGCCGTCCAGGTGCACGGCCAGACCGTGCTCCCGCGC
>JALZOQ010000381.1 GCA_030913835.1 Actinomycetota bacterium
GCGTGAGCCCCGAGCCAGGTTGGGATGCCGTCGGCGGCCCGAATCGCTCGCAGGGACGCAAGCTCCGTTTCGCGGTCGAGGCCGTAGCCGGACTTCGATTCGAAGGTGGTCGTGCCGGCGCGCCGCATCCAGCCGCGGTGCCGTTCGAGCGCCTCGGCGAGCGCGGCTTCGCTCGCCACGCGGGTCGCCCGCACCGTCGAGAGGATCCCGCCGCCGGCCGCGTGTAGCTCCTCATACGACGCGCCCGCCGCGCGCCGCGAGAACTCGTCCACGCGGTCACCCGCGAAGCACGCGTGCGTGTGGCAATCCACGAGGCCGGGCACGGCGGAGAGACCGGACCCGTCGAGCTCCTCGATCTGACTGTCGAGCGCTTCCAGGTCGCGCATCCGCCCGACTGCGGCGATCTCGCCCTGCTCGCACAGCACGTACGCGTCCTCGAGCACGTCGACGGTGCCGAGCGCGTCGCCGCGCAGCGGCGCACCCCGCCCGGCCGGCGTCGCGACCTGCGCTAGGTTCCGGACGAGGAGCCGCGCGGGAGACGGGTCGCTCAAGCGCCGGGTGGGCGCATCGGCGGCTCGAGGCCGTGCGCGGCCGCCGCGTCGATCGCCTCGGGATAGCCCGCGTCGAGGTGCCGCATCACGCCCGTTGCCGGATCGACGGTGAGCACGCGCTCGAGCCGCTCCGCCATCTCGTCGCTCCCGTCGGCGAGCACGACCATGCCGGCGTGAATCGAGTTGCCGATCCCCACGCCGCCGCCGTGGTGGACGCTGACCCAGGTCGCTCCCGCGGCGACGTTCAGCAGCGCGTTCAGGATCGGCCAGTCGGCGATCGCGTCGGAGCCGTCGCGCATGGCCTCGGTCTCGCGGTACGGAGACGCAACCGAGCCCGCGTCGAGGTGATCGCGGCCGATGACGACCGGCGCCTGGACGCGACCCGAACGAACGAGATCGTTGATCGCCAGGCCGGCGCGCGCCCGATCCCCCAGGCCGAGCCAGCAGATCCGGGCGGGAAGCCCCTGGAAGGCCACGCGCTCGGGGGCCAGTTCGAGCCAGCGCTGGAGCAGGACATCGTCGGGGAACAGGCGTTTCAGCTCCTCGTCGATCACTGCGATGTCGCTCGGCTCGCCCGAGAGCGCCGCCCACCGGAACGGCCCCACGCCGCGGCAGAAGAGCGGCCGGATGTAGGCCGGGACGAAGCCCGGGTATGAGAACGCCTCCGCTACGCCGGCTTCACGGGCCTCACCTCGAAGGTTGTTGCCATAATCGAAAACATAGCTCCCGGCTCGGACGTACTGGAGCAGCGCCTGGACGTGGGCTGAGATCGAGTCGCGAGCACGACGTAGGTACTCGTCCGGATCGCGTTCGCGCAGCTCCGCCGCAGCCTCGACCGAGAGCCCGGCCGGCACGTACCCCGTCAGAGGGTCGTGAGCCGCGGTCTGGTCGGTGACGAGATCGAAGTGCTCACCACGCTTCGCGAGCTCAGGCACGACCTCGGCCGCGTTCCCGAGCAGCCCGACCGAGAGCGCTCGTCGCTCCGCCGCAGCTGCGCGGATCCGCGCGAGCGCGTCATCAAGCGAGTCGGCGGCCTCGGCGAGGTAGCGCGTCTCGAGGCGGCGGCGAATCCGCGCGGGGTCAACCTCGACGCAGAGGATCGCGGCGCCCGCCATCGTCGCCGCGAGCGGTTGCGCTCCGCCCATCCCGCCGAGGCCCGCGGTCAGGATCGTGCGACCACCGAGGTCCGCTGACCCGAAGTGCAGCTCACCCGCGGCTGCGAAGGTCTGGTACGTCCCTTGCAAGATTCCCTGCGTCCCGATGTAGATCCAGGAGCCAGCCGTCATCTGGCCGAACATCGTCAGACCCTCGGCCTCGAGCCTCCTGAACTCGTCCCAGGTCGCCCACCGCGGCACGAGTAGCGAGTTCGCAATCAGGACGCGCGGCGCACCCGGGTGCGTGCGAAACACTCCGACCGGCTTGCCGCTCTGCACGAGCAGCGTCTCGTCGACCTCGAGGGTGAGCAGCGTGCGAACGAGCGCGCGCAGCGCAGCGGGGTTCCGAGCAGCCTTGCCGGAACCGCCGTAGACGACCAGCTCCTCGGGCCGCTCCGCAACCTCCGCGTCGAGATTGTTCAACAGCATCCGCAGCGGGGCCTCGGTCGACCAGGAGCGCGCGTTCAGGTCGGATCCACGTGGCGCACGGATCCGCGAGAGGTCGCCGCAGAGCGACTCGACGACCGCGTCGAGATTCCGGACGGCGCTCATTGCCGGTCTCTCGCCGCCGCTTCGGCCTCGGCCGCGCGCAGCTTCCGCCGCCAGACCCGAAAGCTCCACGCGGTCGCGACCACGAAGAAGAAGCTGGCGATCAGGATCGCATTCCGGATATCTCCGCCCGTGATCCAGGCGACCAGCACGATCGTGCAGGCGAGGCCGAGGTACACGAGGACCGTGTCGCGATACGGCCGGGTCGGCAACGGCTGCGGCGGGCCGTCGCCCCAGGCGACGCGGCGGCGCCTCACGCGAGCTCTCCGATCTCCGCCTCGACCGAGGCGAGCAGCGAGCCGTCGCGGATCGAGTCCGCCACCGCCTCGATGTCCCCCGAGAGCGGCCGGTCGTCGCGCAGTCGCGGTGACAGCTCCCGCACGTGCGCGCGGGCAGCACGCACGCCCGTGCCCGGCTCGAGCGGCGCGAGAAACTCCACCGCCTGGGCGCCCGCGAGCAACTCGATCGCGACCGCGTGCTCGGCGTTCGCGAGGACCTGCCACGCCTTCAGCGCCGACGCGTTCCCCATCGACACGTGATCTTCCTGGCCGGCGCTCGTGGGGATGGAGTCGACGCTCGCGGGATGGCAGAGCACCTTGTTCTCGCTCACGAGCGACGCCGCGACGTACTGCGTGATCATGAAGCCGGAGTTGAGTCCGCCGTCGGTCGTCAGGAAGGCGGGCAGCCCCTCCGACAGGTTCGGGTTCACGAGCCGCTCCACGCGCCGCTCCGAGATGCTCGCGAGCTCGGCGACGGCCATGGCGAGCGCATCGAGTGCAAACGCAAGCGGTTGGCCGTGGAAGTTTCCGTTCGAGACGAGCAGCTCGTCGTCGACGAGGACGATCGGGTTGTCGGTGGCCGCGTTCAGCTCCGCCGAGACGGTGTAGTCGACGTAGTCGAGCAGATCGCGAGAAGCGCCGTGCACCTGCGGCGCGCAGCGGAGCGAGTAGGCGTCTTGCACCCTGTCGCACCAGCGGTGAGCTTCGTTGATCGCCGAGCCCTCCAGGAGCCGGAGGACGTTCGCGGCGGAGTCAGCCTGGCCCTTCAAGCCACGCAGAGCCTGGATCTGGGGGAGGAAGCTGTTGCGGGATCCCTGCAGCGCCTCCACGGAGAGCGCGCAGGACACGTCCGCTGCCCCCGCGAGCCGTCGAGCACGCACGAGTCCGAGCGCCCCCGCGGCCGCCATGAACTGCGTCCCGTTCACGAGCGAGAGCCCCTCCTTGGCCTGCAGCCGGATCGGTTCGAGCCCGACGCGCTCGAGCGCGTCCGCGCCGGGCATGCGCTCGCCGTCGACGAGCGCCTCGCCCTCGCCGACGAGGGGCAGGGCCAGGTGCGCGAGCGGCGCGAGGTCGCCACTGGCGCCGACAGAGCCCCGGCTGGGGACGTAGGGCAGCACGCCGCGATTCAACAGCTCGAGCAGCAATTCGACCGTCTCGATCCGTGCGCCCGAGTTGCCCTTCGCGAGTGCGTTCGCCCGGAGCAGCATGGCGGCTCGCACGATCTCGTCCGGGTACGGCTCCCCCACCCCGCACGAGTGCGAGCGTAGGAGTCGCAGCTGGAGCTCCTCCGTGAGCTCCTCGGGGATCGACCGGTCGACGAAGCGGCCGAAGCCGGTGTTGACGCCGTAGGTGTGCTCGCGACTGCCGTGCGCCACGCGTTCGACGAGCTCGCGCGCCGCCTGCATCTTGCCGCGCGACTCGTCGGAGAGCGCAGCCTGCCCGCCGCGGCACGCGACGAGCCAGACCTCGGCCACGGTGAGGCGCTCGCCGCTGAGCCGGATCGCGGTGGCCTGGGCCATTCCGCGGCCAGTCTAGCCCTGCGAACCCGAGCGGCCTGCCTCGTCGTCCAGCAGCCGGAGCTCGAGGACGTGCCGCGTGTCGAAGCCGTCGATTCCGAGGACGTGACCCGCCGCCGCGGCAGCCGCGCCCGCAGGCATCAAGCCGACGAGCTCCGAGCCGTAGACGTCCGCGCCGCGCCGCGCGGCCTCGAACGCGATCCGCGCGACGATCTCGTGCAGCGCCGCCGCCTCCCAGTCCTCGACGTTCATGCTCACCTGGACGCATCCCGCGCGCGGAAGCTCCAGACCGAGCGCACGGACGCCGGGAAAGCCGCCGTCGCGCTCGCGGACGAGAGCGGCGATCTCCCGCGCGTCCTCGACGGAGGCGCCTCGCAGGTCGACGTTGAACGCGATCAGCGGCCCGCGCGCGCCGACGATCGACGCCCCCGAGCGCTCGTTGATCTCGTTCGGGCCGAAGTCGGGGGCGAGCTCGCCGGCAGCGACGCGCCGTCGCAGCTCCTCGAGCCCGCCGCGGCGGAAGAACGCGGGCCTACGCTGCTCGCCCGTCTCCCCGTAGAGGAAGACCGGCGTTCCGGCTTCACCCAGGCGTCGACCGAGCTCCAACGCCGCTGCCCGCGCGCGCGGCATATCGCCGCCGCGGATCGGCACGATCGGGACGACGTCGGCGACCCCGACGCGCGGGTGCGCTCCCTCATGCGCCCGCAGGTCGATGAGCTCCCGCGCGCACGCGACACCCGCAACGAGCGCGTCGAGCAGCCCGGCCTCATCCGCGACCAGCGTGAACACCGACCGGTTGTGGTCTTCGTCGGCGTGCACGTCGAGGAGGCGCGCCGAGCCGGAAAGGGCTGCCCCGAGTGCGTCGATCGTCGCCTCGTTCCGCCCCTCCGAGAAGTTCGGTACCGACTCCAGCGGCAGCTGCACGCGCCGTACTCTAGGAGGGTGAGGGCGTACTACGAGGCGCGGGCGCCGGAGTACGACGAGTGGTACGAGGG
>JALZOQ010000386.1 GCA_030913835.1 Actinomycetota bacterium
CCCGAGAAACGGGCGGCGCGCTCGGCAGCGCGCACCGACAGGCCCTCGCGCACGATCCGCCGGGCCAGCGCTCTGCGCTCGTCGTGGCCGGGAACCGAGAGCACGGCGCGGGCGTGGCCCTCGGAGAGCTGCCCCCGCTCGACCATCGCGAGGACGTCCTCCGGCAGCTCCAGCATCCGCACGCGGTTCGAGACCGCGGGCTTCGAGCGGCCGACCCGGTCGGCCACGTCGCCGAGTGCGAGGTCGAACTCGTCCATCAGCACCGCGTACGCGCGGGCCTCCTCGACCGGTGAGAGCTGCTCGCGCGCCACGTTCTCGACCAGGGCGAAGAGCAGCGACTCGCGATCGTCAGCCTCGCGAATCAGGGCCGGGACGGTCGGCTGCCCGGCCTCCTTCGCCGCCCGCCAGCGCCGCTCGCCGGCGATCAGCTCCCAACCGCCGTCCTTCCGCGTGCGCACCACGACCGGCTGCAGGACGCCCTGGGATCGGATCGAGTCGGCGAGCCCGGATGTCGCTTCCGCGTCGAAGTTGCGCCGCGGCTGGCGGCCGTTCGGATGAATCGCCTCGAGCGGCAGGTGCACGAACTCCGGCAGCGGCAGCGCGCCGCCCATGAGCACCTCGAGGCCGCGCCCGAGGCCCTTCCGTTCAGGAGCGCTCGACAAGCTCCATCGCCACCTTCCAGTACGCGTCGGCGCCGCTCGAGCGGCGGTCGTGGGCGATTGCGGGGAGGCCGAAGCTCGGCGCCTCGGCAAGCCGGATCGAGCGCGGCACGACAGTGCGGAAGACGAGGTCGCCGAAGTGGCGGCGCACCTCGTTGGTGACGTCGGCGGCCAAGCGTGTGCGCCGGTCGACCATCGTCAGGAGCACTCCGGCCATAGCGAGCTTCGGGTTCAGGCGCGCGCGCACCAGCTCAATCGACCGGACGAGCTGCGCCAGGCCCTCGAGCGCGTAGTACTCGGCCTGGACGGGGACGAGCACGCGGTCGGCGGCCGCGAGCGCGTTCACGGTCAGCGGTCCGAACGACGGCGGACAGTCGAGGAAGACGTAGGCGTAGCCGTCGGCCCCGGACGCGAGGGCTTGGGCCAGATAGCGCTCGCCGTCGTCCCTGCGGGAGAGCTCGACGACCGCGCCGGCCAGGTCCGGTTTCGCAGGGACGAGCGACAGGTTGGGAAACGCGGTCGGCTGCGCGAGGTCGGCCAAAGGAGCGCCGTCGAGCAGGTCGTAGCTCGATGTCCCGTTGGCGCGCATGCCCAGGCCTGAGGTCGCGTTCGCCTGCGGGTCGAGGTCGACGACCAGGCAGCGCTCGCCGGCCTCGGCGAGGCAGGCGGCGAGGTTGATCGCGGTGGTCGTCTTGCCGACCCCGCCCTTCTGGTTTGCGACCGCGATGATCCGCCCTTCCACAGCCTCCAGTTTCGCTGCCGCTGCGGACGGCTCAGGGGAGCGGGCGCTTCCTCGCGACTCCGGGCCTGCGCGGGAACCCCGGCGGCGTCGGGCCGACCTTGCGCAGGACGAGGAAGCCCTCGGCCTCTTCGAGCTTCGCGCCGAGCTTGGCGGCGACGCGCGCAACGCGGTCCGCGTCCGCGGAGGGCCCGACCCAGAGGATCGCCGCGCCGCCGGGGCGCACGAGCGGCAAGCACCATTCGGCCGCGACGGGCGGCGGCGCGAGCGCCTTCGCCAGCGCGACGCCGTACGTATCGACCTCCTGCTCCTCCGCGCGCCCGTGCACGACGCGTGCGTTCGCCGGCGCGTGCTCACGCAGGAACGCGCACTTGCGTCCGTTCGCCTCGAGCAGCGTCACCTCACGATCAGGCAGCGCGTGCGCGAGCGGGATCCCCGGCGCGCCTCCGCCCGACCCCACGTCGACGATCGGGCCCTCGAAGCGCTGGACGAGCTCGGCGCCGCGCAAGCTGTCCTCGAGCAGAACGCGCCGCGCTTCGGCCGGATCTCGGAGCGACGTCAGGCCGGGAGTGGCGACGACCGCCGCGAGCCAGCGGCCAAGCCGCTCGTGCGCGTCAGCGGACAGGTGGAGGGGGTCCGGGGGAACCGGGAGGTTCACCCGGGCGTACCGCTATGCCGGGTGGACCACGACGTAGCGATTCGGCTCATTCCCCTCGCTGGAGGTCTCGACGCCGTCGAAGTCCTGCAGCCGCTGGTGGACGACCTTGCGCTCGACCGCGGTCATCGGCTCCAGGTCGACCGGGGTACCCTCTTCCAGCGCGCGCTCGGCGCTCCGCACCGCCATCGCCTCGAGGGTCGTGCGGCGCCGCTCGCGATAACCCGCCGCGTCGATGACGATCTCCTTGCGCGTCTCCTCGAAGCGTCGCCACGCGATCGAGTTCGCCAGGTACTGAACCGCGTCGATCGTCTGGCCGTGGCGTCCGATCAGCATCCCCAGATCGCCGCCCTCGCAGGTCACGACGATCTGCTCGTCGCCCTCCACGACCTCGACGCGGCAGTCGAGCCCGATCGCCGCCACGACGCGCTCCACGAGCTCGCGCGCCTCGCCGGCCAGCTCGCTCTCGTCGGCGACCCGCGGGGGATCGCGCCGCTCTGCCAGAACTCGCGACGCCGTCGCCACCACGCGAGCCGGCTCGTATCCGACACCGAGGAGGCCGCGCTCGCCCTCGGACACGACCTGGAAGACCACGGTCGATTTGTCGAGCCCGGGCTGGATCCGCTCGAGGTCGCGGAGCGCGGCCCACTTTGCCTCGCCGACCGTCTCGCCGGTCGTCTCGACCGAGAGCGGCTCGAGCTCCTCGGTCACCGCCGTGACTTCTTCTTGCGCTTCACCCTGCGCACGGGCTGGTTCGATGCCTTCTTCGCCGCGGGCGCAGGCTTCGGTGCCGGCGCGGACCGCCGCTTCGCGCCGTTGCCGAAGTCATCGCCCCCCCGGGAGGACTTCTTCAGGCTCGGCGCCGGCGTGCGCGGCACGAGCCGCCGCGTGACCAGGCCCTGCCCGACCGTCCACAGGTTTGTCGTCACCCAGTAGAGGAGGAGCCCTGTCGGAAAGACCTCCGTCCCGACGGGGTGCAGGATGAACACCGCGAAGACGAGCGGCATCGCGAGCATGATGATCCGCTGCGACTTCTCCATCGTCGTCGACATGTAGTAGGTCGAGGCGAGCTGGCTGAGGATGTAGATCACGATCAGCAGGTAGCCGGACCAGTGCGACGTGATCGAGTCGGTGATATTCGGGACGACGTGCAGCCACGAGAACTGCCCGGACTCGACCGCCGCCTGCCCCCCGGGTGGATGGTCCGAGAGGTCCCGCAGGACGTAGTAGAGGGCGAAGAAGACCGGCAACTGCGCGACGATCGGCAAGCACGACGCCAGCGGGTTGATCTGGTTCTCCTTGTAGAACTTCATCAGCTCTTCCTGCTGCTTCTGGCGGTCGGCCTTGTACTTCTTCTGAATCTCCTTCATCTCCGGCGCGTGCTTCTGCAGCGACTGCATGGAGTGGATCTGCTTGACCGTCAGCGGGACGAGGACCATCCGGACGATCACGGTCAGGGCCACGATCGACCACGCCCACGGCAGGCCGACGGTGACGTGGAGCCAGTCGAGGACGTTGCGGAGCAGGTCCTCGATCGGGCTCAGCGGCGAGCCGACGATCATCGCGTCGCTCCGCGCACCCAGCCGAGCTTGCCCCGGAGGAGCGTCTGGTCCTCGACGCGGTCGACGCCACCGTCGCTCCACGGATTGCAGCGCAGGATCCGCCACCCGGCGAGGACCGACCCACGCACGAGCCCGTAGCGGCGGAGCGCGTCCAGCGCATAGTGCGAGCACGATGGGTGGTACTTGCAGCTCGGGCGCACCACACGGCCAAGCGTGTGCCGGTAAGCCTGGACAAGCGCAATCCCCACGTATTTCATGCTGCAGCTTTCTGGACGACCTCGTCGACGCGCTCGCGCAGCCAGTCGAACCCCCGCGCCTCGGTCGCCTCCGCCAGGCCGGGGCGAGCGATCAGCACGTAGTCGCGGCCACCCTCGATCTGCGGGAGCGCGGCCCGCCAGACCTCGCGAAGCTGCCGCTTGATCTTGTTGCGGACGACGGCGCCGCCGTTCGCCTTCGGCACCGCGAGGCCGAGCCGGGGCTCGCCGTCGGCGTCCTCGCGCGGGAACCAGTAAAGGATCAGGAAGCGAGTCGAGACCGAGCGGCCGTGACGGTAGACCGCGTCGAAGTCCCGGGAGCGAGAGAGGCGATTGCGACGCTGCACGGTGTCCGCCGACAGCTTAGGCAGCCTCGGCGCCGCTTGCGGTGCCGAGACTCAGGACGTGCGGGCTCTGCCCACGCGTCCGTCTGAAATGACCGGTCGACCCAATGGCGAGCGCGCTCACGCCGACAGGCGCTTGCGGCCGCGCGCGCGGCGGCGCTTGAGGATCTGGCGGCCGGCGCGCGTGGACATGCGCGCGCGGAAGCCGTGCTTGCGCTTTCGGCGTCGAACGTTCGGCTGATAGGTCCGCTTCAAGAGGTCGCCTCCAAAAAAATCCCCCTTCCGGGGGGCCCGTCTGGCGGCCAGTATAGATGAGGTCGCACAGGGTCGGTTGTCCACAGACGAAGGCCCCGCAAGCGGGCAGGAAAGGCCTCCTTTACCCGACTGTTTCCACAGGTGTGGAGAGGAATGTGGACTTGGACAAATCCCTGCAAATCAGCACTTCTTTCGGCGCCTGTATCCGCATTGTTACGCGCGCGTGACGCTGGTATGTTAGGCGCTCCCTCGAGCTGCAAAGGAGTAAGCGAACCGGCGTGGAGCGCCAAATTGAGCTGACCGCGGAAACCCTGTGGAACGAAGTCGCCAGTCGGCTCAAGGGGGCACTCAACGAGACCACGTACCGCACGTGGTTCGCCGAGGCCGACGGTCTCGAGTTGACCGACGACGCGTTCTCGATCGCGGTCCCGAACGACTTCACGCGCGAGTGGATCGAGGGTCACTTCGTCGGCCTGATCAAGGCCGCCGTTCGTGACGCGACCGGCGTCGAGCGCCGGATCAGCCTGACGATCTCCGACCTCTCGCCGGATCCCGCAACCGCCGCCGCCGAGCCGCCGAAGCGTGCCGAGGGCGAGCTCGCGAACATCAACCCGAAGTACACGTTCGACCTGTTCGTGATCGGCTCGTCGAACCGCTTCGCGCATGCCGCCGCGCTCGCCGTCGCCGAGGCGCCGGCGCAGGCATACAACCCGCTCTTCATCTACGGCGGGACCGGGCTCGGGAAGACGCACCTGATGCAGGCGATCGCACAGTACGTCGCCGAGCACTCGAGCGATCTCTCCGTCCGCTACGTCACCAGCGAGACCTTCATGAACGACTTCATCAACTCGCTGCGGGACAAGCGCATCGAGGGGTTCAAGCAGCGCTACCGCACCTACGACGTGCTGATGATCGACGACGTGCAGTTCTTCGAGCACAAGGAGCGGATCCAGGAGGAGTTCTTCCACACGTTTAACTCACTGCACGAGGCCGGCCGGCAGGTTG
>JALZOQ010000390.1 GCA_030913835.1 Actinomycetota bacterium
GTGGAGGGGTCTGGGGAACCGGGAGGTTCCCCGGCTGAACTAGAAAACTGGCGTCTCGCGCCACACACCCCAGACCGAGCGAAGCCCGTCACACATCTCCCCCATCGTCACCTCGGCTCGCGCAGCGTCGACGATCAGCGGCATCAGGTTGACGTCGGCACGCGCAGCGCTCTCCTTCAGGCGGGCCAGCTCGCGCTCGACCGCGGCCGAGTCGCGGCGCGCGCGCACGGCCTGCACGCGATCGATCTGCTGCTGCTCGAGCGCCGGGTCGATGCGGAGAATGTCCAGATCCGGCTCGTCCTCGAGCTCGTAGCGGTTGACGCCGACGATGATCCGCTGCTTGGCCTCGACCTCAGACTGGTAGCGAAAGGACGCCTCGGCGAGCTCGCGCTGGAAGAAGTTCTGCTTGATCGCCTCGACGACCCCGCCCAGCTTCTCGATCCGGTCGAAGTAGTCGTACGCCTCGGCCTCGATCCGGTTGGTCAGATCCTCCACGTGGTACGAGCCGCCGAGGGGGTCGATTGCGTTGACGACGCCCGTCTCGTGCGCGATCACCTGCTGGGTGCGAAGAGCGAGCCGCACGGCGTCCTCGGTGGGCAGCGCGAGCGCCTCGTCGAACGAGTTCGTGTGCAAAGACTGGGTGCCGCCGAGCACAGCCGCCATCGCCTCGAGCGCCGTGCGCACGATGTTCACCTCGGGCTGCTGCGCGGTCAGCGAGACGCCGGCGGTCTGCGTGTGGAAGCGCATCAGCCACGACCGCGGGTTCTTCGCCCCAAAGCGGTCGCGCAGCTCGCGGGCCCAGATCCGCCTGGCAGCGCGGTACTTGGCGATCTCCTCGAAAAAGTCGAGGTGCGCGTTGAAGAAGAAGCTGAGCCGCGGCGCGAACTCGTCCACTTCGAGGCCGCGCTCGATCCCCCACTCGACGTAGGTGAACCCGTCGGCGAGCGTGAACGCAAGCTCCTGCGCGGCGGTCGAGCCCGCCTCGCGGATGTGATAGCCGGAGATCGAGATCGGGTGCCAGAGTGGCATCTCCCGCGCGCAGAACTCGACCATGTCCGTGACGAGCCGCATCGACGGCTCGGGCGGGAAGATGTACTCCTTCTGCGCGATGTACTCCTTGAGGATGTCCGTCTGGATCGTCCCGCGGAGCTGCTCGCGCGGCACACCTTGCTCCTCGCCGACGCAGAGGTAGAAGGCGAGCAGCATCGCCGCCGGCGAGTTGATCGTCATCGAGGTCGAGACCTCGCCGAGCGGGATCCCGCCGAAGAGCGTCTTCATGTCGTCCAGCGAGTCGATCGCCACGCCTTCGCGGCCGACCTCGCCGAGCGACCGTTCGTGGTCCGAGTCGTAGCCCATCAGCGTGGGCATGTCGAACGCGGTCGAGAGGCCGGTCTGGCCGTGCTCGAGCAGGTACCGGAAGCGCTCATTCGTCTCCTCCGCCGTGCCGAAGCCGGCGAACTGCCGCATCGTCCAGAGCTTGCCGCGGTACATCGACGGGTAGACGCCGCGCGTGAACGGATAGACGCCCGGGTAGCCGAGGTCGCGGTCGTAATCCACCGAGACCGTGTCCGGCGTCGACAGCGGCTCGTTCTCGAGCCCTGAGATCGTCGTGAAGAGTTCGCTCCGGCGCTCCGGCATCGCGTCGTAGACCTCGCGACGCCACTCGCCGGTCGGCGTGGGCTCCTCGGGGTCGGGCGGCGCGCTACGCGAGTCTTCGGTCGTCGCCATCCGACGGATCGTAGCGGCGTGCCGGAACAGCATCTGCCCTCGGCCAACCCCTCACCCTCGACTCGAGGGTTAACCCCTCGGATCAGGGACGTGTTTTCCGGGCCACGCGCCGTCTCTCGTGGTTCGACGCGCGACCAGGCCGCCTACCCCGGATGGGTGATCTTCGCCGTCCGAACCGTCCGAGGGATGCGTGCGGAAGTGGTAGGGCCGATGGGGCTTCTGCACACCTTCTCGCGCGTGAAAGACACGCGCACCCAACATGACGGCGACCCTCCGGGAACTGCGGCCCAGGAATCGCCCGGCGAGAGCTGGGAGCGTTCGCCTCGGCCTGATCGCTGTCACCGCCCTGATCCTCGGCGGCGCCTGGCTCTTCGCGATCGGCCCGCAGTCAGGCAGCGAGCAGCGCCACGCCACTCCGTTCCTGCAGCAGGCTCTTGGAGCGGCGCGCACCGAGGCTCCTGGCGTTCGCCGGCCGGCACGCGGAGTGGCGGTCGCGGTCGAGCGCGACCAGATGCTGATCAGCCGGAACGGCCATACCCTCTCGCTCAGTGCGGTCGGCGCCGGCAAGGCGCCTTGGAGGAGCTTCGAGCACGGAGCGTCGCGGCCCACGCCCTTCGGTGAAGAGACGGTGACGATCGGCGCCGAGCGCACCGAGGAGTTCCTGACCGTGAATCGTCGGATGGGCGCACGGACGTGGCGCTGGCGGCTCGGCACCACAACCCTCAAGCCAGAGTTGAGAGCTGACGGCTCAATCGAGTTCAGTGCCGACGGGCGCCTCGCGGGCCTTCGCATTGCACCGGCGGCGATCTTCGACCTCGCCGGCGAGGACGTAACGCCGGTTGGGACACGCTGGTCGCTAGAACGCGCAGGCCGCGGATGGAGCCTTGCCCTGCGCCTCGACGACGCGGAGCTGCCGGTGCCGTACGTGATCGACCCGGCAGCCAACTATCCCACGCCGCTCTACCTGTCCTCGACGGCGGGCTCGGTCACGGGCTCGCAGACGCTCGTGGCGACGGCACCTTCGGCCGCGAACACGGGCACGAGCACGCAGCCTGCACGGAACGCGACCGGCTACCACCAGTTCAACCCTGGCGCGGCGAACACGACGGCCGCGGCGCCTGCGCTGAACGGCAGGGGCTGGCTGGCCGACTTCGGCGCGAACAACGGCGCGACTGGATTCCCGACCGGCAACTGGAGCCTCACGGTGACCACGGACGTTGTCGGAGCGGGAACGGCCGGCACGGCTGTGCTCGCGGTTGGGATGTGGAAGGGAACGATCGCCGGCGGCGTCTTTACGTCCACCGGGAACGTGCTGCCGGTGACGAACGACCCGGCCGCGACGAACATCGTCGCAGGCATCGCGCCGACGACGACGACGGTGACCATCTCCGTCCCCAAGTTCAAGCTCGCCGCCTCCGAAACGCTGCTGGTCGAGATCTTCCGCAACCAGACGGTCGGCAACAACAGCAACAACGCGGCGAACCGTCAGACGACGCTGACCGTGAACGACGGCGTCTCGCTCGTCACGCACCCGGCCGCCGACGACACCGTGCCGGTGCACAACATGTCGCTCACCCCAGTGACCGGCGGAAGCTGGCTCGACACGGCCACGATGACCGCGTACTACAAGGGCAACGCGGCCGGCAGCTTCACGCTCAGCGACGCGCTGGCCGACACCGGGTCCGGGCCGTTCTCGGTCACGTACCCGGCGATTGGGACTGCCAACTGGACGCACAACGGCCCCGACACGTCCACTACGAGCCCGAACTTCACGTCGACGACCTATTCCTGGACGGCGAGCCCGGCGAACCCGGCCGCCCAGGCGATCAACGGTGTCGACAACGCGCTGAACGCGGCCGCGGTCTACAACCTCAACTTCGCCAGCGACATCACCGCCCCGGCCAACCCGACCGGCCTGGCGCTGGTCGGCGGCCCGTACTACACGACGGCGTCCGTCAGCTTGACGCCGACGGACGGTGCGGACGGCGGCTCCGGCGTCGACACCGCGACGCGGGTCTTCGAGCGCGACACGGTCAACCTCGCCGGCGATTCGTGCCCCGCCTTCACCGACGCCTGGGCTGCGGTCACGCTGACCGCGGGCGCCGACACGACGGTCGCGAACGCCAAGTGCTACCGCTACCGGTACAAGGTCTCCGACCGCGTCGGCAACCAGACCGCCGGCTACTCGCCGATCAGCGGAACGGCGAAGGTCGACCTGACGCAGCCGGCGGATCCCACCTTCGCGTTCAGCGCGCTCACCTCCGCAGACTCCAACGGGACGGACACCGTCTGGTACAGGCCGATGGCCGCGAACGGCTCGTTCACGATCACGGCCACTTCGAACGACACGGAGACGACCGTCTCGAGCTACACGTTCCCGGCCGCGGCGAGCAGCTGGACGCGGAGCCTCGCGGGTGCGAGCGCGACCTACAGCCACACCGGCGCGCCGACCGATCCGGCGG
>JALZOQ010000409.1 GCA_030913835.1 Actinomycetota bacterium
AAGAGGTGCAGGAGCACATCGGCGCTACGACGCTCGCCTACCTGTCGCTGGACGGCCTGCAGGCGTCCACGCGCCGGCCAGCGTCGGCGCTTTGCCGCGCCTGCCTGACGCGCGAGTACCCGACGCCTGTGCCCGACGAGGCGGCGAAGCTCCGCTTCGAGCCCGCGCGGGCGTAGCCGCTAGTGCTCGAGGACCCGGCTCGCTTTCGCGATCCCGCGCGAGATCAGGTACGCCGCGGTCGTCCACTTGAAGAAGTCCATCCAGAACGGCGCGTCAACGCGGTCGCTCGCAAGCGCGACGACTGCGGCGACGATCAGCGCGACGAGATAGACGAGCAGCTCGGCGTTGCCGGGGACCGGCATCGTCGCGAACGGGTTGCCCTGAATCGGGCCGGCGCGGTAGCCGTATCCCGGCTGCTGCTGATGCTGGGTCGGCGCGTTCGGATCCGAGGGCGGGACGTTGGACATCGCTCACTCCCTTCGACGTTGGCGGACCCGGCGAGCTTAGTCCGGCGCCGCAGGAACGCAAACACGCCCGCCGTTCCGGCCACGCCTAGGGACTGTCCCCCAACTCGGCGCGGCCTGACCAGGCCGGGGACAGTCCCTGGACTCGATCGGGCGAGACGTGCTGAGGGACAGTCCCTGCTCGAGTGCTCGAAAGGCGTTGGGAGCGGCGAACTAGACTCGCCGCCGTGCGGCTCTTCCACTACCACCTCGTCACGAGCGTCGTGCGCGAGGTCGAGGCACGCTATCTCGGCAAGCTCGGGTTCGAGCTCGTCGCCCGCTACGGCCGGGTCGGCGACGACGCCGTCTCCCACGACTCGGGCCTCGGCTGGCCGGAGCTCGACGCGATGGACTTCAAGCTCCGTCTCTCCGAGCTCGAACGGGGAGCCGTCAACGTCGTCGTCCAGCCGGGACAGTGGCGCCTGCCCCGCGTCGACCATTTCGGACTCGCGCTCGACGAGGACGGCTTCAACGAGGCGATCGAGCGCGCGATCGCGGCCGACCTGAGGATCCAGTCGCACGGCGGCCGGCGCACGTTCGTCTCCACCGCGTCCGGCTTCCGGCTCGAGCTGCACCCACCGCGGGACTGGATCGACGACCTGCTCACGCACAGCGAGGTGCTGCAGCTCGCGGAGCTCGAGCTGAAGGCGGACGACCCCGCCGCGAAGGCCACAGCCGTCGCGCAGATCCTCGGCCTCGAAGCCCAGGACGCGACGATCGAGATCGGCGATGCGCGCGTGAAGTTCGTCCCCGGCGGCCCGCAGGGCCGACCGGAGCTCCACGGCGAGCTCTTCGTCTGACAATGCCTCTACACTCGCTCCCCTGAGCAGGGGAGAGCAGACGTACGGGGCCGCCGGCGTGTCGCTCGCGACCGCGGGAGCGATCGTCGAACGGCTCCGAGCGGCCGTCGAGTCAACCGGAGCCCGAGAATTCGGCGCCTTCGCGGGCCTGCATCCCCTCGGTGACGGGCGCTTCCTCGCCGCCTCGACCGACTCGATCGGGACGAAGCCGATCATCGCGAAGCCGCGCGGCGCGCTGAGGCTCTGCGGGCAGGACATGGCCGCGCACTGCATCAACGACGTGATCACGGTCGGGGCAGAGCCGTTGATCATGCTCGACTACGTCGCCGCAAACGCCGTCGACCTGGAGGAGGTGGCGCAGCTCGTCGAGGGCGCGGCCGAGGTCTGCCGGGCCGCCGGGGTCGCCTTGGTCGGCGGCGAGACGGCGGAGCTGCCGGGCGTGTACCGGGAGGGACAGCTCGACTTCGCCGCGACGTGCGTCGGCGTCGTCGACGGCGAGGCGCTGATCGACGGCTCGCGCGTCGAGCGCGGCGACACCGTGATCGGGTTCCCGTCCGCGGGCGTCCACGCCAACGGCTTCACGCTCGTCCGCCGGGTGCTGAACGAGGAGGACTACGACGGCCCCGACCTGCTCGCGCCGACGCGGCTCTACCTCGACGAGGTCCGGCGGCTCCGCGGCCGCGCGCGCGCCTTCGCGCACGTCACGGGAGGCGGCATCGAGGGCAACCTGTCGCGCGTCCTCCCCGAGGGACTGCGCGCGGAGCTCGACTGGGATGCCTGGGAGCGCCCGCCGGTGTTCGAATGGCTCGCCCGCCACGTCGAGGAGGACGAGTTGCGGCGCGTCTTCAACCTCGGGATCGGCTACTGCGCCGTGGTCGAGGAGCCGCAGCCCGGCGAGCTCGTCATCGGTCGCGTCGCGTGATCGGCGTCCTCGTCTCTGGGGAGGGAACGAACCTGCAGGCGCTGATCGACGCGAGCCTGCCGATCGCCGCGGTGGCGTCCAACAGCACGAAGGCGAAGGCGCTCGACCGCGCGGTCGTAGCCGGGATCGAGGCGGGAGCGTTTCCGGAGACGGAGTTCGAGAGCCGTGAGGCCCGCGACACGGCGATGGCCGACTTCCTCGAGGAGCGTGGCGTCGAGCTCGTCGTGTGCGCCGGCTATATGCGCCTGCTGACGACGCCGTTTCTTGAGCGCTTTTCCGGCCGGATCGTCAACACGCACTCCGCGCCGCTGCCCGAGTTCCCCGGGAAGAGTCCGATCGAGGACGTGCTCGCCGCGGGCGTGGCCGAGACGGCCGCGACCGTGCACTACGTCGACGACGGCGTCG
>JALZOQ010000431.1 GCA_030913835.1 Actinomycetota bacterium
CTTCTCGCGCACACCGACTATGCGGAAGCCGCAGCGTTGGTGCACCGCGATGCTCGCGCCGTTCTCGGGGAAGATCCCGGCCTCGATCGTCCAGATCCCGGCGGCTTCCGCGCGCGCGACCAACGCCGAGAGAAGCGCGCCCCCGAGGCCCTGGCCTTGCGCGTCGTCCGCGACGTAGACGCTGTCCTCGGCCACCCCCGCGTAGACGCGGCGCGACGAGACGGGTGCGAGCGTCGCCCAGCCCACGATGCGGTCGCCGAGCTCGGCGACCAGCCGATGCTCGGCGTGGTGCGTGGTGTCCCAGTCCTGCCAGGACGGAGCCTCGACTTCGAACGTCGCGAGGCCTGAGCGGATCCCCTGGCGGAAGATCTCGCGCACGGTGGGCCAGTCGTCCGCCTCGAGCTGCCGGAGCTCAGCGCGCACGCCGCCGAGTTGCGCGGAGGGGGAGATTGTGGCGCTGAGCTCCAACATGGTCGTGCCTCCTTCGCGTCGAAATAGCGCTACGCCGCGACCGATTCCGCGGCCGCCATGTAGGTCGGGACGGTTTCGATCGTCTGCAGGATCCGGCCCGTGACGCGGTACGGGTCCGCCATCGAGTTCGGCCTGCGATCCTCGAGGTAGCCCCTGTAGCCGTTCTTGACGAACGCGTTCGGGATTCGGACCGACGCGCCGCGGTCGCCAACGCCGTAATTGAACTTGTCGATCGACTGCGTCTCGTGCAGGCCCGTCAGCCGGAAGTGGTTGTCGGGGCCGTAGACGGCGATGTGGTCGTCCTTGTACGCGTCGAATGCCGCCATGAGCGTCTCGAAGTACTCCTCGCCCCCGACGTCGCGCATGTACTTCGTCGAGAAGTTCGTGTGCAACCCGGAGCCGTTCCAGTCGAGCTCTGCGCCCAGCGGCTTGCAGTGGAAGTTGACGTCGACGCAGTGGCGCTCGCAGACGCGGAGGAGTAGGTAGCGCGCGATCCACAGCTCATCGGCTGCCCGCTTCGACCCCTTGCCGAAGATCTGGAACTCCCACTGGCCCTTCGCGACCTCGGCGTTGATCCCCTCGAGGTTGATGCCGGCGTCGAGGCAGAGGTCGATGTGCTCGTCGACGATCTGCCGAGCGACGTCGCCGACGTTCTTGTAGCCGACGCCCGTGTAGTACTCGCCCTGCGGTGCGGGGAAGCCCTCCTTCGGAAAGCCGAGTGGCGCGCCGTCGCGGTAGAGGAAATACTCCTGCTCGAATCCGAACCACGTGTCCGGGTCGTCCGGGATCTGGGCGCGCGCGTTCGACGGGTGCGGCGTTCCGTCCGGAAGCAGCACCTCGCACATCACGAGCATCCCGTTCTTCCGCGCTGGGTCGGGGAAGAGCGCGACGGGCTGGAGGAAGCACTCGGAGCTCGACCCGTCCGCTTGGCGCGTTGAGCTGCCGTCGAAGTTCCAGACGGGGAGCTCGTCGAGCGTCGGCGCCTCTGCGAACTCGCCGATCTTCGTCTTGCTCCGGAGGTTCGCCACCGGCTCGTAGCCGTCGAGCCAGATGTATTCGAGCTTGAACTTCACCGTTCGCCTCCTGTGTTGGACCACGAAAAAAGCCCCAGGGCTCGCGAAGAGTCCTGAGGCTCCATTGCCTCGGCGGCCGGCTCCTGCGCCGACTACCTGCCCGCACTATAGGCGAGCCACCGGATGTGTTGTCAAGCGCGTCTTGATTCCGTCTGGCGTCGTCGGTACCGTAGGCGCGCGATGTTGCTCCTCGGCTGATTCACGTCTGCGCGCGCGCCCCCCGCGGGAGGGGTGCGCTGTCTCACCGTGCCGGCCGACCCGCGATTCAAGGAGCAACCGATGTTCGCGATCGAAGTCGAAAACTTGCGCAAGGAGTTCGTCCGTAAGGAGAAGCGCGGCCGCGGCCTGCCCAAACGGCGTCGGCGCGTCCCTGCGATCAAGGGCGTGAGCTTCGCGATCGAGCGCGGCGAGTGCGTCGCGATCCTGGGCCAGAACGGCTCCGGGAAGTCGACGCTCGTCCGCCTGCTCTCGACGCTGCTGCTCCACGACGGCGGCAGCGCCCGCATCTTCGGCCACGACGTCTTCCGCGAGCAGCGCGCGGTCCAGCGGCTGGTCAACCGCGTCTCGGTCGAGGCGAGCTTCTTCAAGAAGATGTCTGCCGCCGAGAACCTGAGCTACGCCGCGCGCTTCTACGGGATGACTCCGGGGATGACGCGCGACCGCATCCCGGAGATCCTCGCTCGCGTCGGCTTCCCCGCCGAGCGGCGCGGCGAGGCGATGGAGCACCTCTCGCGCGGCATGCAGCAGAAGGTGGCACTGGCCCGCGCGCTCTTGACGAGCCCCGTCGTGCTGCTCCTCGACGAGCCCACCACGGGCCTCGACCCGCGCTCGAAGCAGGAGGTGCAGAACTTCATCCGCGAGATGCGCCAGACGCACGACTCGACGATCCTGCTCTGCACGCACGACATGGCCGAGGCGGAGATCCTCGCCGACCGCGTCGGGATCCTCGACCGCGGCGAGCTCCTCTTCCTCGAGCCGGTCGACGAGGTCAAGGACCGCTACGGCTCCGAAACGCTCGAGGAGGCGTTCTTCGCGGCGACGGGACGGACCTTCGAGGACGAGACCGAAGACGACAAGGAGAGGGAGGTGTTCGCGTAATGGCCAGTGTCGCGCCGCCGCGCAGGCAGGTCGTCAAGCACGAGCTGATTGGGCTCTCGGGCGTCATCGAGCGCAACCTCTACCTCGTCAAGCGCTACATCTGGTGGGACGTCGCGTTCCTGGTCTGGACGATCGCGAACACGCTCACGATCGTCTTCATAGCGCGTGGCGTGGACGTCTCGGAGGCGGAGCAGAACGCGCTCGCGACGAGGTTCCTCATCGGCGGAGTGATCTGGGCGTTCCTCGGGATCATCTTCGAGATCGTCACCGAGACAGTCGCGTGGGAGCGCTGGGAAGGGACGATCGAGTACACGTTCATGGCACCGGTGTCGCGTCCCGTGCACCTGTTCGGCATGGGGCTCTTCGCCGTCCTCTACGGCATCGTGCGCGCGGCGATCCTCTTCGCAGCGATCGTCGCGTTCATCGGGATCTCGGTTCCGCACGCGAACTACACCGCCGCCCTGGCGCTGCTCGCGATCGCGTCGATCTCGTTCATTGGGATCGGGATGATGACCGCGGTCCTGCCGCTGATCTCCCCCGAGAAGGGCACGCAGCTCGGCTTCGTCGCCCAGGGGCTGATGCTCGTGGTGTCCGGCGTGTACTACGAGGTCTCCGTCCTCCCGAATTGGATGCAGTGGATCGCGAAGATCTCGCCCGCGACCTACGCGTTGCGCGGGAACCGCGACCAGATCATCAACGGCGGCGGGCTCAAGTGGGCCGACGTCTGGCCGCTGCTCGTGATCGGCGCGGTCTCGGTGCCGCTCGGGCTCTGGGTCTTCCGCACCGGCGAGCGCTACGCGAAGCGGCACGGGAAGCTAAAGCGCTCCGGATGATCAGGCGCGCCCGGACGCTGGAGGACTTTGCGTTCTGCGCGGACGTGTGCAGCGAGGTGCACCCGGACAATCCGGTGACGGGCGAGGTGTTCGCGGCGCGGGCGACGGGCGCGTTTCTCGTCGATGACCGAGGCGGCTACGCGCTCGTCGATCGTTCGAGCATCCCTGGCACAGCTTTCGGCATGGTGCGCGTCCGCCCTGACGCTCGGCGACGCGGGCTCGGCTCGTCGCTCTTCGACGCGGCTGCGGGCGAGGCTCGCGCCCTGGAGCTCGGGCGGATGTACGGGCGTGTGGACGGCGCTGATGCCGAGTCGCTCGCGTTCGCCGAGCGGCGCGGCTTCCGGGAGACCGCCCGCGATGTGACGGTCGTCCTCGAGGTGGGACCCGGCGACGGCGAGGTCGCCGACGGCATCGTCGAGCTTGAGGACCAGCACCTTCGCGGCGCCTACGAGGTAGCCGCCGAGTGCCTACCCGAGATGGCGTTGCCGCAAGTGGCCGCCGCATCCCCGTACGAGGAATGGGTCGAACGGGAGAGCGACTCGAGCCCGGTTGCGTTCGTCGCGCTCGATGGCAACGCGGTGGTCGGCTACGCGCGGCTCTGCGAGCTCTCCGACCGGCGCCTCGAGAACGGACTGACCGCCGTCCGTCGCAGTCACCGCCGGCGCGGGCTCGCGCTGGCGCTGAAGCGCGCGCAAATCGCGTGGGCGGCCGAACACGGCTACACCGAGATTGTCACGTCGACGGTCGCGGGCAACGACGCCATGCGCGGCGTGAACGAGCGGCTCGGCTACCGGCCGGTGAGCGAGGAGATCGTTGTCGAGGGGCCGGTGCCGTGAAGATCGAGATTCGCCCAGTCGAAACCGACGAGGACCTCGAGGCCTGGCGCCAGGTTCGGATCGCCATCCTGCCGAACGAGCGCACGTCCACCGTCGAGGAGATCCGCCGCGCCGAGGCCCCCGGGCAGCTGCTGGTTCTCGCCGAGATCGACGGGGAGCTCGTGGGCTCGGGCGTCGCCGGCCGCTCCGGGTTCGGGGGCCACGGTTTCGTCGCGCCTCGCGTCCTCCCGGGCAACCGTCGGCGCGGTGTTGGCAGCGCGCTGATCGCGCGGCTCGCCGAGCACGTCGAGACCCTCGGCTTCACCCGTGCGAGCTCCAACGTCGACGATGCCGGCTCGCTCGAGTTCGCGAAACGGTTCGGCTTCCGCGAGCACGACCGCCAGGTCGAGCAGGTGCGGCGGATCGCCGGCGACGAAGGGGCGCCCACGATCCCCGACGGGATCGAGTTCATCTCGCTCGCCGACCGGCCGGAGCTGTTCGCCCGCACGTACCACGAGCTCGCGGTCGAGGCGCTCGAGGACTTCGCCGTGACCCCGAAGCTCGAGATCTCCTACGAGGACTGGGAGCGCGAGTGGATCACCTGCCCGGAGGGCTCGTTCGTCGCGCTCAGCGGTGACGAGATCGTGGGCTGCGCCGGCCTGGTCCGGGACTACGACCGGCCCGACCGCGCCGAGAACTCGCTGACCGCTGTGCGGCGCGACTGGCGGAGGCGCGGGCTTGCCACGGCGCTCAAGCGGCGGACGATCGCGTGGGCCGCGGCGAACGGTCTGAGCGAGCTCTACACCTGGACGCAGACGGGCAACGAAGGAATGCAGGCCGTCAACGAGCGACTCGGCTACGTCACGCGCGCGGTCTCGATCACGGTGCGCGGGTCGATCCCGCTGCCGTGAGACGGCTGCCGGCGACCACGGTCTACTACGGCCAGGAGTTCGTCCTCTCGCTCCCGAGCTACATCTTCACGGCGGTCTTCCTCGTCCGCGACCTGAACATGTCTCCGTTGCAGCTGATTCTGATGGGGACGGTGATGGAGGCGACCGTCTTCGCGTTCGAAGTGCCGACGAGCATCGTCGCGGACACCTATAGCCGCCGCCTGTCGGTGATCGTGAGCATGTTCATCCAGGGCGGCGCGATCGTTCTCGTCGGGCTCGCGCCGTCGCCCACGGTCGCGATCGTCGCGTGGGGCATCTGGGGCGTCGGCTGGACGTTCATGAGCGGCGCCTGGGAGGCCTGGATCACCGACGAGGTCGGCGCCGCCAACGTCGGGCCCGTGTTCCTGCGCGCGACGCGGATCAGTTTCGTCGCAGCGTTCGTGGGCCTGGTGCTGCAGACGGCCGTAGCGCTCGAGTCGCTGCGCGCGAGCGTCGTCGTCGGCGGCGCACTGACGATCGCCTGCGGCATCGCCTCGATCTTCGTCATGCCCGAGGCCGGTTTCCGACGGCGGCCGCGCGAGGAGCGATCCTCGCCGGCGGCGGAGCTCCGCACGACCGCGGTCACCGGCGCGCGGTTCGTCCGGGCGCAACCCCTCCTGCTGCTCATGATCGCGATCACGTTCTTCGAGGGCATGTCGACGGAGGCGGTCGATCGGCTCTGGGAGGCGCACTTCATCCGCGACATCGGGCTGCCCGCGCTCTGGTCGCTCGACCCGGTCGTGTGGTTCGCGCTGTTCGGGATCCCCGCACTGCCGATCGGGTATTTCGCCGCGGGGCGGCTCGCCAAGCGCTTCGATGACGCGCAGGCCCCCCGGCTCGCGCGGACGTTGCTCGTCCTGACCGCTCTGATGATGGCTGCCCAGCTCGCCTTCGGGCTCGCAACGGCGATTGCGCTCGCCTATCTGTCGCTGCTCGTGTACCGCGTCGCGCGCTCGATGGTCTATCCGCTCTACATGACCTGGATGAATCAGCAGATCACCGACTCGAGCGTCCGTGCCACGGTGATCTCGATCACGAATCAGTCGGATGCGATCGGCCAGACGCTCGGTGGCCCGGGCCTCGGCGTGATCGGGAATGTCTGGGGTATTCGCGCGGCGCTCTGCGCGGGCGCGGTGGTGCTGGCGCCGGCGCTCGGGCTGTACGGACGCGCGCTCCGGCACGGCGGCCGGGAGCCCGAGCTCGCC
>JALZOQ010000449.1 GCA_030913835.1 Actinomycetota bacterium
CTCGAGGATCTGCGGCGTCGACCGGTAGTTCTGTTCGAGGCGGATCACCTGCGCGTGCAGGAAGCGCCGCGGCAGGCCGAGCAGATGCTCGGGGCTCGCGCCGGTGAAGCCGTAGATCGACTGGTAGTCGTCGCCGACCGCGCAGAGCTCGTCGGAGGCGCCGAGCCAGCGCTCGAGCAGCTTCTGCTGCAGCAGGTTGACGTCCTGGTACTCGTCGACCGTGAACGCGCGGTAGCGGTCGCGGAAGGTCATCAACGCCGCTTCGTCCTCGTCGTAGAGCCGGATCGCGAGTTCGAGCAGATCCTCGAAGTCGACCGCGCCCGAGCCCTCCTTGCGTCGCTCGTACTCGTAGAAGACGCAGTAGGCGAGGTCGGCTGGGATCGGCGGCTGATGATCGCCGAGCTCGAGCTGATACGTCTCCGGCGTCAGGCGTCGGTTCTTCGCCCACTCGATCTCGGTCGCGAGGTCTCCGGCAGGGCGAAACTTGTACGGCGCCGGCAGCGTGTTGCCGATCTGGCGCAGGAGCAGCGCCTTGGACGCGAGGATCTGGCCGACGCGACCGGGCGCGAAGTGGTGCAGTTGCGCGAGCGCGGCGGAGTGGAACGTGCGCGCCGAGACGCCCGAGACGCCGAGCCTCCCGAGCCGCGCCCGCATCTCGCCGGCGGCCTTGTCCGTGAACGTCACCGCGAGGATCTGATCCGGCCGGAACGCCTCGGTTGCGACCTGGTTCGCGATCCGGCGCGTGATCGTCGTCGTTTTCCCCGATCCCGCGCCCGCGAGGATGCACGCAGGCCCCCGCACCGCCTCGACGGCGCGCCGCTGCTCGTCGTTCAGCCCCTCGAAGATGCCCTCGGAGTCCACCGGTCGAGCATACGGTGGGGTCCCGACGACCGGGTTACGACTTTGTGACTTCTCGATGCGCGACGGCGCCGGTGCGCTTCGGCTCGCGCGTGATCTGGCCGAGCTTGGCGACGACCTCGAGCGTGTCGCCGGCCTCCACGAGCCGCTCGAGCTCCGCGAGCTCGTCCTCGAGCCAGGTCGCGTCGATCGGCGGCCGCGAGGCACGCAGGATCTTCGGATGCGGCGTGGGGGCGATCGTCTCCTCCGGGCCGAACAGCTCCTCGTGCACCTTCTCGCCCGCGCGGATGCCCGTGAACTCGATCGCGACATCGCGGTCCGGCTCCTGACCGGACAGCTCGATCATCCGTCGCGCCAGGTCGACGATGTTCACGGGCTCGCCCATGTCGAGGACGAAGATCTCCCCGCGCCCGCCGTGCGCGCCCGCCTGCACGACCAGCTGCGCGGCCTCGGCCACCGTCATGAAGAAGCGCGTCATGTCCTTGTCGGTCACCGTCACGGGCCCGCCGCGCTCGATCTGGCGGCGGAAGATCGTGATCACGCTGCCCGAGGAGCCGAGCACGTTGCCGAAGCGGACGGCGACGAACCGGGTGGCGACGTCGGTGCGCGCGCCGTAGGCCTCCACGATCCATTCGCAGAGCGTCTTCGACTGCCCGTAGACCGCCTTCGGGTTGAGCGCCTTGTCGGTGGAGATGAGGACGAAGCGCTTGGCGCCGAACTCCGCGGCCACGTCCGCGACCACCTTCGTCGCCAGGACGTTGTTCCGAACCGACTCGAGCGGGTTCGCTTCCATCATCGCCACGTGCTTGTACGCGGCCGCGTGGAAGACGACGGTCGGCCGGTAGCTCTCGAAGATCTGGCGCATCCGCGCACGGCTCTTGACGTCCGCCAGCACCGGCACGGCGGCCGTGAAGCCGCGGTCGTCGAGCAGCTCGCGCTCGATCTCGAAGAGCGGCCCCTCACCGTGGTCGACGAGGATCAGCCGCTTGGGACCGACACGGGAGATCTGGCGGCAGAGCTCGGAACCGATCGAGCCGCCGGCGCCGGTGACGAGGACGATCTCGTCAGTCAGGTAGGACGCGACTGCCTCGAAGTCGACCTCCACCGGCTCGCGGCCGAGGACGTCCTCCACCTGCACGGGGCGGATCTGGCCTGCAAGATCGAGATCGCCCGCAATCAGCTCGTGCAGGCCGGGCAGTGTCTTGATCGGCACGCCCTCGGCTCGCGCGATCTCGACGATCCGCTGCCGCGTGTCTCCGGACGCCGAGGGGATGGCCAGGAGGAGCTCGTCCGGCTTGTTGTCGCGCAGGATGTGCGGGAGATCGTCGGTCGTCCCGAGGACGCGGATTCCCTCGAGCCGCATGTGCTGCTTCTTCGGGTCGTCGTCGACGAGCCCGATCGGGGTGTAGCCGAGCGCGGGCGTCCGGAGCATCTCTCGCAGCATCAGCCGCGCCGCGTCGCCGGCGCCTACGACGATCACTTCCTTGCCGCGCGCGATCAGACCGCGTGCCCCCGGGCGCTCGAAGACCGAGCGCGCGATCATCCGCGAGGCCGCGATGAACGCGAGCGTGAGCAGCAGGTCCATGATCGCGATCAGCCGCGGGAGGCGGATGCCGCTCACGGGCGAGACGAGGTAGACGGTCACGTCGGCGACAAGGCACCCGACCGCGACGCCGCGCGCCGCGCCCCACATGTCCCGCGTCGAGACGTAGCGCCACCAGCGGTTGTAGAAGCCGAAGGCGACGAAGACTGCGAGCTTGATCGCGATGACGATCAGGATCGTGCGCCAGAGGAGCGTTTCGTAATACGGCGGCAGGCCGTTGTCGAAGCGCAGGTAGAAAGCGAGGATCCACGCCGCGGCGATTAGTCCCGCATCCGCGGCGAGCTGCCAGACCCGGTGCCTGTTGATCGGGAGCACTACGCCACCCGGGAGCCGACGGCGGCGCGGACGGTTTCCACCACGCGCTCCTGCTGCTCGGCGCTGATGCCGGCCCAGAGCGGGACCGAGAAGTTCTCGCGCGCGAGACGCTCGGTCTCGGGCAGCAAGCCCTCGCCGTAGCCCAGGTAGCTAAGCGCCGGCTGCAGGTGCAGCGGCGGCAGGTAGTACGTCGCGCAACCGATCTCCGCCACCTGGAGCGCAGCCACGATCCGATCGCGGTCGGGATGGCGCGAGACGAACAGGTGGTAGACGTGCCCGGGCTCGTCCTCCGGCACGTCCACGAGGTCGCCCAGGCCGAGCTCGCGGTACCGCTCCGCGGCCTCGCGCCGGAGCGCGTTCCACTCGGCGAGGTGCGGCAGGAAGACGCGCAGCGCCGCGGCTTGCACTTCGTCGAGGCGCGAGTTGTAGCCGATGAGCTCGAAGTCGACCTTGTCGCGCGAGCCGTGGAAGCGCAGGAGGCGGATCCGCTCGCCGAGCTTCTCGTCCGTGACCGCCACGAGCCCCCCGTCGCCGAGGCAGAAGAGATTCTTCGTCGGATAGAAGCTGTAGGTCGACGCGACTCCGGTCGTGCCCGTGCCCGGGGCGGCGAAGGCCTGGGCGGCGTCCTCGATCTGCGGAATCTCGAAGCGGGCGAGCTCATCGAGCGGCGCGGGCCGGCCGAAGAGGTGGACGGGCATGATCGCCTTCGTCTGCGGCGTGATCCTGCGCTCGACGTCTTCGGGGTCGAGGTTGTACGTCGCCGGGTCGATGTCGGCGAAGACCGGCGTCGCGCCGCGGCGCGCAATCGCCTCGGCCGTCGCGTAGAAGCTGAACGCCGGACAGATCACCTCGTCGCCGGGGCCGATCTCCAGGGCATCGAGGACGAGCACCAGCGCGTCCGTTCCGTTTGCGACCCCGATCGTGGCCGGAACTCCGAGGTAGGCGGCCGCTTCCTCCTCGAACGCCTGCACATTCGGGCCGAGCACGAAGCCCGTCCCGCGCTCGAGCAGCTCGGCATACCGAGCCTGGAGCTCCGGGATCAGGGGCGCGTATTGCGCCTTGACGTCAACGAGCGGGATCTTCGGCACGGCGGTTCAGTCTAGAGCGTCGATGGCGTACGAGCAGATACGCCGCCAGCGCCAGGATGCCTGCGGCGATCGCGTAGTCCGCGTAGCGAAACGCGTGGTGGAAACGCTCGTAGTTCCGGCCGAGTCCCCAGCCGACGCCGGCGAGGGCAAAGGCCCAGAGGGCCGACCCGATCGCGGTCAGCACGGTATAGCGGCCGAGCGGCATCCGGAAGACGCCAGCGGGAATCGAGATGAACGAGCGCGCGACGGGCGTGATCCGGCCGATGAAGACCGCCCATTGGTCCCAGCGGTCGAACCAGCGTTCGGCCTTGTCGAGGCGTTGCGGCGAGAGGTGCACCCAGCGACCGTGGCGCTCGACGAAGGGCCGTGCGTAGCGCCCGATCGCCCAGCCGCCGATCGAGCCGAGCAGGTAGCCGATCGTGCCTGCGAGCGCGATCGCAAGATACGCCGGCCAGCCGGAGTCGAAGCCGGACACGCTCTGGCCCGCGAAGGCCCCGGCGGCGACCGCGCCCCCGTAGACCATGACGAGCTCGCTGGCCGCGGGCAGCACCGCGTCGATCAGCATCAGGCCGAACACCGCGTACAGCGCATGGTCCCCGATGAACGCGGTGAGATGGCTGCTCCAGCTCGCGACAAGCACGGCCGCGGACCTTAGCGGCGCGCGGTGAAGG
>JALZOQ010000454.1 GCA_030913835.1 Actinomycetota bacterium
AAGCAAAACGTCCTCGCCGGAGACGAGCTCGTGGTCGCGGTGACGGTCGACGTGTCGGCGGGACGCGAGACGTTCATGAAGGTCGGGCCGCGCAACGCGATGGTGATTGCCGTCGTCTCGCTTGCGCTGCGCGTGGGCGACGACCTCCGCGCCGCGTTCGGCTCCGCCGGCCCGGTGCCCATCCTCGTGCGCGCGAAGCTGGACGAGGTCGATTCCTTCCCGGATCGTGTGGCCGAAGCTGCGGCTCCGATCGACGACGTCCGCGGGACGGCCGCGTACCGCCGGCATGCCCTGCGCGTGCTCACGAGGCGTGCGCTCGACCGGTGCCTGACGTGAAGGTCGAGCTGACCGTCAACCGCGAGCGTCGCGAAATGGACGTCTGGGAGGGGGAGAGCCTCTTGTTCGCGCTCCGCGAGCGCCTTGGACTTCCCGGCTCCAAGAACGCGTGCGAGCAGGGCGAGTGCGGCTCGTGCTCAATCTTGCTCGACGGGACGCTCGTCTGTGCGTGCCTCGTGCTCGCGGCCCAGGCCGACGGCCACGACATCCTCACGGTCGAAGGCCTCGCCCGAAACGGTGAGCTGGGCCGCGTCCAGGAAGCGTTCGTCGAGGCGGGCGCGGTGCAGTGCGGATTTTGCACACCGGGCCTCGTCGTCGCTGCGACAGACCTGCTTGCGGACAATCCGCAGCCGAGCGATGACGAGATCCGCGAGGCGTTGTCGGGGAATCTCTGCCGCTGCACGGGCTACTCCAAGATCATCGACGCAGTGCGGCTGGCGGCGCAGTGAAACCGGCGCTCGAGCGCGGGCGTGTCGGCGAGCGCGTCGAGCGCGCCGACGCGATCCCGAAGACGACCGGCGAGTTCGCCTACTCGAGCGACCTCTACGCGGCGGGGATGCTGTGGGGTCACACGCTCCGCAGCCCGCACGCCCATGCGCGCATCCTCGAGATCGACGTGAGCGAGGCCCTCGTCTCGCCGGGGCGTTCACGCGGTGCTCACGCACGAGGACGTCCCCGGGCAGAAGCGCTACGGGATCGAGTTCCCGGACCAACCGGTGCTCGCCTTCGAGCGCGTTCGCTACTTCGGCGAGCCGGTTGCGCTCGTCGCGGCCGAGCACCCCGAGCAGGCGCGTCGGGCCGCCGAGCGGATCCGCGTCGCCTACGAGCCGCTCGAACCGGTCGTCGACCTCGAGCGAGCGCTGGAGCAGGAGCCGATCCACGATCGGCGCTGGACGCACGGGCACGGGTACCTGGACGATCCGCGCCCCAACGTCGTGCGCCACCTGGTGATCCGACACGGCGACCCCGACGCGCAGGGCGACGTCTCGGTCTCCGGCGTCTACGAGCTCGGGATCCAGGACCAGGCGTTTCTGGGGCCCGAGTCTGGGCTGGCGGTCCCGGATGGCGAGGGCGGGATCGACATCCACGTAGCGACTCAGTGGCTGCACGCCGACCGCGACCAGATCGCGCCCTGTCTCGACCTCGAGCCCGAGCGAGTGCGGATGCACCTTGCGGGCGTCGGCGGCGCGTTCGGCGGCCGCGAGGACCTCTCGATGCAGATCCACAGCGCGTTGCTCGCGTTGCGCACGGACCGCCCCGTGAAGATGGTCTACAACCGCGAGGAGTCCTTCGTCGGACACGTGCACAGGCACCCCGCGAAGATCTGGGCCGAGCATCGCGCCTCCCGTGACGGCCGGCTCGTGTGCGTTCGGATGCGGATCCTGCTCGACGGCGGAGCGTACGCCTCGAGCTCGGCGGCGGTGACGTCGAACGCGGCGGCGTTCGCCTGCGGCCCGTACTCGGTCCCGAACGCGCAGATCGACTCGACCTGCGTCTACTCGAACAACCCACCGTGCGGTGCGATGCGCGGCTTCGGCGCAGTCCAGACCTGTTTTGCGGCGGAGGCCCAGATGGACAGGCTCTCGGACACGCTCGGCGTCGACCCCGTCGACCTCCGCCTCCGGAACGCGCTCGCCGCGGGCGACGTGCTCCCGACGGGCCAACGGCTCGAGGGCTCGCTCCCCGTCGCGGAGGTGATCCGAAGCGCGGCCGAGCTCCCGATGCCCGAGCCGGAGCCGCTGCCACGCGAGGCGATCAGGCTGCCGGGCGGAGCCGGAAACACGACGCGCGGCGAGGGCGTCCGTCGCGGCGTGGGCTTCGCCGTCGGCTTCAAGAACATCTGCTTTTCGGAGGGCTTCGACGACTACTGCGCCGCGCGCGTTCGTCTGCGCGCGGACGGAAGCGCGGAGGTTCACTGCGCGGCGGTAGACGTCGGCCAAGGGGTGACGAACGTCATCCTCCAG
>JALZOQ010000460.1 GCA_030913835.1 Actinomycetota bacterium
ATGACTCGCGACCGGCGCCGCCGGCTCGTCTTAGGCCGCGTTCACGAGGTCGTCGTCGGCGATGCCCTCGAGCTCGTGCTCGAGCTTCGCAAGCGCCGTGCGCTCGAGCTGGCGGATCCGCTCGCGCGTCAGCCCAAGCTCGGCGCCGATTGCGTCAAGCGTGTGCGGCTCCGAGTCGAGGCCGAAGCGGAGCTCCATGATCCGCCGCTCGCGCTCGGGCAGCTTCGCGACGGCCCGCCGGACCGCATGCCGGCGGTACGCGTCTGCCGCGTCGTCCTCGGGGGAGGCCATGGTCTCGTCGGCGAACAGGTCCCCGAACTCGCCGCTGTCGCTGTCGCCGACCTGCTGGTTCAGCGACACGTTCGCCGCGGCGGCGTCCAGGGCCTCCTCGACGTGCCTCAGCGGCAGCTGCGTCTCCTCCGCGAGCTCCTCGCGGGTGGCCTGGCGACCGAGAGTCATCTCGAGCTTGCCCGCGGCGCGCTTCAGCTTCAGGCGCCGCTCGTGCACGTGCGTCGGCACGCGGATCGTCGTCGACTGCCCGGAGATTGCCCGCTGGCACGCTTGGCGGATCCACCAGGTGGCGTAGGTCGAGAACTTGAACCCCCTGCGCCAGTCGAACTTCTCGACAGCGCGGTTGAGGCCGATCACGCCTTCCTGGATCAGATCCAGGAGGGTCAGGCCGTGACCCTGGTAGCGCTTCGCGATCGAGACCACGAGGCGCAGGTTCGAGTTGATCATCCGCTCCTTGGCCGCCGCGTCACCGCGCTCGACCAGCTTTGCGAGCGCAACCTCGTCCGCCGCCGTGAGCAGTTGGAAGCGGCCGGCGCGGTTCATGAAGAGGGTCAGCGCGTCGGTGGTGCCCGTCGTCGGGCCGGCCTCGTACGTGGGCTCGGGCGTCGCGGGCGCGAGGATCTCGACGTCGCGTGCCTCGAGCTCAGCGCGAAGCGCCCCGAGATCGTCGTCTTCGAGGTCGTGCTCGACCGCGAACGCCTCGAGGGTGCTCTCGTCGATCTGTCCGCGCTCCTCGATCTCGTCGATGAACGCGTCGAACGGTGCTTCGAGAATGGTGCTCAGCTTCATCTTCCTTTCGGTCTGCACAGCGAAGCCGGGCGCAGGCCCGACAACTACTTAAACGCTGGGGGTGAGACGGCTATTCCGGCCCGGAGTTAGCCGCGGATCCTCTGGACGCACATCGGATGCGTAGGGTGGGTCTTCCGAGATCGAAGGAGCCTGGCATGGCCGTGAAGCTGCACCGCTGCGGGACCCCGTGGAAGTTCGGCCCCTGCTGGAGGGTGCAGAAGGCGCTCGACGACCAGGGCATCGCCTACGAGGTAGTGCCGGGACCCTGGCGTCCGAAGAACCGCACCACCGTGATCGAGGGCACTGGGCAACCGCTCTACCCCGCGATCCGATTCGACGACGGCAGCTGGTACCGGGAGGAGTCGAAGGACATGGCGCGCACGATCGCCGAGGGTCGGTTGATGGAGAAGCAGGGCGGCGTCGCCGGCTAGCGCTGCGACCTGGTTACCGGCTTCAGAAGGTGCTTGGCCTCGAACGACACCTCCTGCGGCGGGCCGTTCGCGGTCTGCGCCTTCTGGATCTGAACCACGGCCTTCGTTCGGCCTCCGTTTTCGTCGGGGCGGCGAACCTTGCACAAAACGTGCCGCGCGGTAGATTCGGGCGGTGACAGGCGAGGACGGCTACTTCGACGAGCGCGTCGCCGCGAGGTACGACGAGTCGGCGGCGGACATGTTCGACCCGGCGCTGGTCGATCCGGTCGTGGACTTCCTCGCCGAGCTGGCCGGGAGCGGGCGCGCGCTCGAGCTCGGGATCGGGACGGGCCGGATCGCGTTACCGCTCGCGCAGCGGGGAGTGCTGGTGCACGGGATCGAGCTGTCGAAGGCGATGGCCGCGAGGCTCCGCGCGAAGCCGGGCGCCGAGGACATCGGCGTCACGATCGGCGACTTCGCGACGACGACCGTCGACGGGACGTTCTCCGTCGCCTACCTGGTCTTCAACACGATCATGAACCTGACGACGCAGGAGGCGCAGGTCGCATGCTTCCGCAACGTCGCCGCGCACCTCGAGCCGGGCGGCTGCTTCGTGATCGAGGTGGGCGTTCCCGGCCTACGCACGCTCCCGCCCGGCGAGACCGCCCAGGTCTTCAACATCAGCGAAGACCACGTCGGGATCGACCAGTACGACGTCGCGCGGCAAGGCCTGACCTCCCATCACTTCAGCACCGTCGACGGCAAGCTCGAGCGCTTCTCGGTGCCGTTCCGCTACGCGTGGCCCGCGGAGTACGACTTGATGGCGCAGCTCGCCGGGATGAAGCTGCGCGAGCGCTGGAGCGGCTGGAAGCGCGAGCCGTTCACGAGCGACAGCGGCAAGCACGTCTCGGTCTGGGAAAAGCCCACCGCTTAGCCCGGACCCTTGTGGGCGAGAGGACGCTCGCACAGCCAGGCCTCGGAGGCTACGCGGCGCGCAAACGCTGCCCGGTCAAGCCATACCGAGGTTCGATGTCAGGCGTCATTCGCGAACGCTGGCGCGACCGGCCGTCGTGTCCCTGGGACGGAGTGAGCGGTGCTTCGGACACAATCCCACCGATGGAGATCCTCCCGATTAGCCCGAACCTTGCCGAACGGATCGGCAGGCGGCCCTATGACGTGAAGCTCGCCTCTTCGATCAAGCTCGCTGAGGGCGAGGGCGAAGCACATGCTTACGTCATCTACTTCGACCCGGGGGGCGTAATTGGCCCACACGAAGCAGGGTTCTGTCAGATCCTTCTCGCTGTTGCCGGCAGCGGTTGGGTCGCCGGTGCAGACGACCGGCGGGTCGCGCTCGCCGAAGGCGACGCGGCGTTCATCCGTCAGGGAGAGGTGCACTCGAAGGGCAGCGAGAGCGGAATGACCGCATTCATGGTTCAGGTGCGCGACATGACGCCGCTCGCCCACTAAGCGGCGCCGACCCCGTCGGCTGTCAGGGGACATTCCTGAACACTGGCCCACACGACCAGCTCGCCGTTGGTGTGGGTGTTGGGCAGCCGGACTAAGGGTGAGTGCGGCCGTGGCATTTTGAGATCTCCGAGCGTGGTAGAAAGTGCGTCATGACCGAGATACTGCTGTTCCATCACGCACAGGGCCAGACTCGAGGATTCCTCGCGTTCGCCGACGAGCTGCGAGCTGCCGGACACGTTGTTCACGCTCCCGACCTCTACGACGGCAACACCTTCACCGACCTCGACGAGGGCGTCGGCTACGCAAAGGAGGTTGGCTTCGGGACGATTGGAGAGCGCGGTCGACTCGCCGCCGATGGCTTGCCGAACGAGCTCGTCTATGCCGGGTTCTCGCTCGGGGCGATGCCCGCGCAGATGCTTGCCCAGACGCGCCCAGGCGCCCAGGGAGCACTGTTGTTCTCCGCTGCTTTCCCGGCCTCCGAGTTCGGCGGCTCCTGGCCGCCGGGAGTCCCCCTCCAGATCCACATGATGGAGGACGACGAGTGGGCGGCGGAAGACCTTCCAGCCGCGCGCGAGCTTGTCGAGGCGACCGACGGCGCGGAGTTGTTCCTGTACCCCGGCGATGCACACCTCTTCGCTGACAACAGCCTGCCGGACTACGACGAGAGCGCCGCGACACTGCTCAAGCAGCGCGTCCTTGCATTCTTGAAGGACGTCGAGTCCTAGCCCTAGCCGCCGACCAGCTCCTCGAAAGCGGGCTCGCTCCGGATCGGATCGAAGTCGGAGTCGTCCTTTGCCATGCCGCGACAGTCCTCCCACATGTCGATCGCCTGGCGTAGGTGCTCGATGGCGTCGGCTGTCCTGCCCGCGAGGCTCTCGCAGCAAGCGACGTTGTAGTAGAGGTACCCCTGCTCGGGGCGGGCCTCGATGAGCTCGCGGCCTCTGTCCGCCGCCTCCGCGTACCTGCCGGCGTCGTAAAGAGGTCGCACCGAGTCCCACAGCTCGGGGGCGTGACGCTGGATCGAGTCGGGCAGCCCCACCCAGTGATGA
>JALZOQ010000031.1 GCA_030913835.1 Actinomycetota bacterium
GGGTTGTTGGTTCGAGTCCAACCCGGGGAGCTACTTAAAGGCCTGCAAGAACGGCTTTCCGAACTACATCGGAGGCGACGTGGTGGAGCCGCTGCAAGCGGAAGTGCAAGCAGTCGGGCGCATGCGACCTCGCGCCCGGTGAGGCGCAGTGGCTCAATGCTGACCGTTTACCTCGACCAGAACGCGTGGATCGGCCTCTTGAAGGCGAAGCGTGGTAGCCGCGATGAGCGCGGCTGCGCTGACGTGCTGGTGCTTCTCGATGCTGGCGTGGAGCGCGGCTGGCTTCGGCTCCCACTTTCACACGTCCGATGATCGAGGAGTTCCTCGAGCGCGTCCCCGAGGAGCACCGTGCCGAAGCCGAAGCCGACGTTGCGCCTGTCCTCGATCAACTAGTAGGAGGGTTTGGCGAAACGAAGCAGGTCGGCATCCGGCCTACGCCAAAACCCAAATACCTGCTCCGATGACAAACGCAACCGAGCCAACGACGATCGCTCCGAGCGCTTGGTTGCCCCTGCCCTCCGTGCCTGCGCGTCGCCGTCCCTCCACGCCGAGCGTGACGGCGAGTCCACCGAAGATGATCGGAGCGCTGAGCCAAAAGGCCAGCACTCCTACAAGCCCGAGGATGCCGCAGACGAGGCCGACCTTCGCAGGGCGGTTGCGCGCGCCGCTCCAGGCCCAGCCGCCGAGAAGGGCGAAGAGCGCAATCGTCAGCACGATGATCAGCGGTACGAGGAGCAAACCCTCGCGGTCGTGAGGCCAAAGTTCCCAGAGGGGAACATCTTCGTTCTTGACCGCTTCGAAGTGAGGAAATACGACGGCCGCCAGCGCCGTAGCTGCAGCGCCACCCCAAAGGAGTGTCTTCGGTGGCCGCGTTTCTCGCATAGACGGTCGGAGCGTAATCGAGCGCGCCTGGGGACGCGGCTACGCCGTTTCGTCAAGCCCTCCTAGAAGCGAAAATCAGTCCTGCTGAGCGCGGCGATCTGATCCTGTTCGGCGAAGCTGCACGGGCCGCGCTGACCGAAGCCCTCGATGACGTCTTGTCGAGGCATGAACGCCGCGCAGACCCGGAGACCTAGGCCTCCTCCGCCGAGATCCGAGCGACGGTCCGCCGAAGGCGGCCGGGCCGGCTGCAAGCATCGGTGCAAGCATCTCGCGTCTATCGCGTGCCACCGACTGCCGCGACGTGCCAGTGTGACAGGGCCTAATCGCTCGATCCATGCGGTCGCGCGGCACATGACGGAACCGGCCGACTGTCGCGCGCTGGCTGTTAACCGGAGGGTTGTTGGTTCGAGTCCAACCCGGGGAGTCCCGCCGCGGAAGTCCTGCGGACTTCCCGCGGTTTTGTTTCGTGGCGCGGGCTGGCCCGAGAGTGCGACTCTCGGGCCTCTTTATCGGCGTGCTTGACCTTCAAGAGTGCTCACGCGAAAATCGCACTGTGCGTCGAGCCACTGCTGCGGCCGCGGTTCTCGTCGCGTTAGTCGCAACGGCTTTCGCCTCGGGAGCTTCCCACGTCGATGGGAGCATCAGCATCGACCTTGTCGGAGCGCAGCCGCGCGTCGGCGTCCCGTTCACCGCGACCGTCGTGATGAGCAGCGCGCCCGGGCAGGCGGGCCCGCCCTACGAGTTCACCATCGCCGTGCGGCTGTCCTCCAATCTCGTGTTCCTCCGCGCGAGCAACGCGTTCCAGGCCGTGTCATGCGCGCAGAGCGGGCCCACGATCACCTGTCGTGGCCGTGTGATCGGCGGTGACATCAACACGAACATCGACTTCTCCCTTCGCCCCACAAGCGCTGGGGAAGCAACGGTCAGCGCAACGTTGACGGTGGATAGTGCGCCAGACACGAACTCACAGAACAACACGGCGCAGCTCGCGATTTCGGTGCTTGCAGCGTCGACCTCCACCAAGCGTGTCGGGACGGAGCGCAACGACGTCCTGCGCGGCACCAGTCGGAACGACAAGCTCTATGGCCTCGGCGGAGCTGACCTACTCAGCGGGCTTGCGGGAGACGACCTCCTCGACGGAGGACGAGGAAACGACCGACTCGTCGGCGGCTCCGGCCGAGACCGCCTCTTCGGCGGCCCCGGCGACGACACGATCAACAGCGTCGACGGCCAGCGTGATGCCCTTAATTGCGCGGGGGGCCGTGACACGGCCGTGGTGGACCGACACGACCGTGTAACGGGTTGCGAGCGCGTCCAGCGCCGCTCGTAAAGGCGTAGATCAGCCCTGGAATAGGCTCGATGCGAGTTCGTTGATGCGTGACAGCGTGGGCGAAGCCGTTACCTACTACGCAGTGACGGAAAGGCCGGGTGCCAACTGGGATCCGTCCCGCCCCAGGCGCGAGCAGGACAAATGGGACGGGCACGCCGCGTTCATGGACGCGCTGGTGGAGGACGGCTTCGTCGTCTTGGGTGGTCCGCTCGGCAACGGGGATGAAGTCTTGCTCATCGTTCGTGCGGGGAGCGAAGCGGAGATCGAAGCGCGCCTCGCGGAGGATCCCTGGCTGCCGATGGAGCTGCTCCGCATCGCCAGGATCGACCGCTGGCAGATCTGGCTCGGCAATTCCGCTCGTACTTGACACCCTCCAGCGGCTTCTGATCTAGATTTCTCGTCATGCTTCTGCGCGAGGTCGAGTACGTGCGCCCTGCGAGCATCGAGGACGCCGTTCGCGCACTCGCTGCCGACGACGGCGCTCGCG
>JALZOQ010000032.1 GCA_030913835.1 Actinomycetota bacterium
CTCCTGACCGCCCGCGATGTCGGATCCGAGCGCCAGCCCCGGCGGCTCGCGTTCGGAGCAGGCCCGCTGCCGGAGGGCTCCGAGCTCGAGCTTCGCTCCGGCCCCCTCCCGCTCGAGCTGGCGCAGCTGGCCGAAGAAGGCGTCCAGTCCCTCCTGCTCGAGGGTGGGCCTACGCTCGCAACCGCTTTTCTCGCCGCCGGCCTCGTCGACAAGGTGCTCCTGTTCCTCGCGCCGACGATCGCCGGCACCGGCGCCTCGTTCGTCGCGGAGCTCCCGGAGCCCGTGACACTGTGCCGTTTGACTGCGCGCAGCGTGGGTGAGGACGTGCTTCTGAGTGCCTATGTCCACGAGCCGTAGCGAAGACAGGATCGTCAATCTCCTCTCGCAATGGCTGGCCCGCCACGTGACGACGGACGAGTTGCGCCAGGGCGTCGAGGAGATCGGCGTCGACGAGCTCGGGCCCGGACAGGCGGAGGCGGTGGAGGAGCTTCGAGCCGAGCTCCGCGAGCCCGATCACGACGGAAGTCTCGAGATGGTCGTCCGCGAGACGCTCGAGGCCGTGGCGCTCGGTGGCTAGGCTTGGGCGGTGTTCACCGGCATCGTTCGTGAGCGAGGTCGCGTCGCGTCGGTCAACGGCGACGGCGCTGGGATCCGCGTTCGGCTCGAAGCGCCCCTGACCGCTGATTCGGTCTCGGTCGGCGACTCCGTCGCGCTCAACGGCTGCTGTCTGACGGTCGTCGAAGTCGCCGGCGGGACGCTGGCCTTCGACGCCGTGCCGGAGACGCTCGCCCGCAGCTCGCTGGACGGCCTCGAGCCGGGGGCCGAGCTGAACGTCGAGCCCGCGCTTCGGGTCGGAGATCCCCTCGGCGGCCACTACGTCCAGGGCCACGTCGACGGCGTCGGGACCGTGCGCTCGGTCGAGCCGGAGGGAGACGGGCGGCGGATCTGGCTCGACGCGCCGCCGGCCGTCCTGCGCTACTGCGTCGAGAAAGGGTCGATCGCGGTCGACGGCGTCTCCCTGACGATCGCAGCGCTCGACGAGAGCGGCTTCGCGGTCGCCTTGATCCCGCACACGCTCGCCGAAACCACGCTCGGGACACTCGCGGAGGGATCACGCGTCAACCTCGAAGCGGACGTCCTCGCCAAGTACGTCGAACGGCTCGTCGCAGTACGATGATCCGGTGACCGCGGCCACAGAGCGCTCCACGCCGTTCGCCACCGTCGAGGAGGCGATCGAGGACATTCGCCAAGGCAAGCTCGTCGTCGTCGTCGACGCCGCCGACCGCGAGAACGAGGGCGACCTCACGATCGCAGCCCAGTTCGCGACGCCCGAAGCGGTCAACTTCATGGCGACGCACGCGCGCGGGCTGATTTGCCTCTGCCTGACCGAGGAACGCTGCGAGGACCTCGACCTGCGGCCGATGACGGAGCGGAACGAAACGCCCTACGGCACCGCGTTCACCGTGTCGGTCGAGGCGCGCGAGGGCATCTCGACCGGGATCTCGGCGGCCGATCGTTCGCGCACGATCCAGGTCGCGATCGACCCCTCCAAGGGCCCGCAGGATCTCGTTCAGCCCGGCCATGTCTTCCCGCTCAAGGCCCGTCGCGGAGGCGTGCTCGAGCGCGCCGGCCAGACCGAAGCCGCCGTCGACCTCGCACGGCTCGCGGGCCTCAACCCCGCCGGCGTCGTCTGCGAGGTGATGAACGAGGACGGGACGATGGCGCGCGTCCCCGACCTGATCCCCTACTGCGAGCAGCATGGCCTCAAGCTCGTCACGGTCGCCGACCTGATCGAGTACCGGCGCCGCACCGAGAAGCTCGTCGAGCGGATGACGACAGTCCAGCTGCCGACCGAGTATGGGGAGTTCACCGCGGTCGCGTTCCGCGAGACCCTGACGGGAAAGCATCACGTCGCGCTCGTCCGCGGCGAGGTCGAGGGCGCCGAGAACGTGCTCGTCCGCGTTCACTCGGAGTGCCTGACCGGCGACGTCTTCCACTCCCTGCGCTGCGACTGCGGCGAGCAGCTCGACCTCGCCCTGCGGCGAATCGCCGACGAGGAGCACGGCGTCCTGCTCTATATGGCGCAGGAGGGCCGCGGAATCGGCCTGCTGAACAAGTTGAAGGCGTATGAGCTGCAGGAGAACGGGCTCGACACCGTCCAGGCGAACCTCGAGCTCGGATTTCCCGCTGACGCGCGCGAGTGGGGGATCGGCAATCAGATCCTCTCCGATCTCGGCCTCACGACGATCCGGATCCTCACGAACAATCCCAAGAAGCTCGCGGGGATCGACGGCTTCGGCCTCGAGGTCGTTGAGCAGTTGCCGATCGAGGTCTCGCCGAAGCCCGAGAACGAGCGCTACCTGGCCACGAAGCGCGACAAGCTCGGGCACCGGCTGCACCACCAGCACCTCCGATTTCCGGAGCCCGATGAGCCGGAGGCGGAGTGAGCGAGCG
This sequence comes from Actinomycetota bacterium, assembly GCA_030913835.1. GTDB lineage: Bacteria > Actinomycetota > Thermoleophilia > Gaiellales > Gaiellaceae > UBA5186. The sequence goes on from JALZOQ010000032.1 coordinate 2,455, forward strand.
CGAGCGCTGGCCCGGCTCCAACGACGGGGCCGATCTGGACGAGTCGATGGAGGACGTGCGCGCCGTGCTCGGCGAGGAGCGCGAGGACGAGCCGGACGAGGTCGACGAGACGCCGGAGGACACGCCGATTCCCCAGCTGCGCGGCGCGGGCGAGCACGCCGAGGGCGAGCTCACGATCCCGCCGCACGTCAAGGTGCTGGAGGGCAGCCCGAACGGCTCGCGCCGAGGGGTCGCCTTCGTCGTCGCGCGCTTCAACGGCGAGATCACGTCGAAGCTGCTGGAGTCCGCGCTCGCCGAAGCGGACGCCGCCGGCGTCGCGGACGACGCGATCACCGTGATGCCCGTCCCGGGAGCGTTCGAGCTCCCGCTCGCGGCGATGGCGCTCGCGAAGACGCGGCGCTACGCGTGTGTAGTCGCCCTCGGCTGCGTGATCCGGGGCGAGACGCCGCATTTCGACTTCGTCGCCGGCGAGGCGGCGAGTGGCCTGCAGCTCGCGGCTCTCGAGACCGGCGTTCCGGTCAGCTTCGGCGTTCTGACCGTGGAGAGCAGGGAGCAGGCCGAAGCGCGGCTGGACAAAGGCGCCGAGGCCGTCCGCACGGCCCTCGAGATGGCGGATCTCTTCCAGCAGCTCCGCGCGAGCGCCCAGGCCCCGCAGCCGTAGCTACACTTCGCCGCCGTTATGTCCAAGGTCTGCGCAATCTGTGGGAAGAAACCCGGCTTTGGGAACAACCGGAGCCACTCGATGGTCGCCACGAAGCGCCGCTTCAACCCGAACCTCCAGCGGGTGAGGGTCATGCTCGCCGGGACGGCGCAGCGTGCGTACGTCTGCACGCGCTGCCTGAAGGCCGGCAAAGTTCAAAAAGCTCTTTAGAGCGCTCGGCCGCAGTGGCACGCCGGCGGCGGAGGCGGGCTTCGCCCGCCGGGAGCCTCGAGATGCTTGCACGCAGAGCGTTGTGAAGG
>JALZOQ010000007.1 GCA_030913835.1 Actinomycetota bacterium
ATCTTGACGTCGGCGTCGCACATCAGCAGCGCCTGGGCGTCGGTGTTAACCGCGATGAACTCGACGCCGGACAGGCCGGCATCCACCATGCGGTTTACCGCGTTGGTGCCACCGCCGCCGACTCCGACGACCTTGATGACGGCGAGATAGTTGCCGGTCTGATCTCTCACTCTCAACCTGGCTCGACCTGAAGCTGTAGTGGAGCGTGGGTCCGCCGAGCCACTCCTTCCGCTGGAGGGTACGGACCGTCGGCGGGCGTGTCAATGTCAGACCATATGCGCAACCCTAAGGCTCAACCTTCGACTTTAGGGTTGAGCCGGAGACCGGCCGCTGCGGCACGCTCACGTCGAGGTACGAGCCCGAGGGAACGGACGGCAGCGCTCGCCGGACAACCGCGAGCTTCAGCCGCAAGTCCGTGGCCTCGCCGAACCGCAGCTCGAGGCCGTTGCGCAGGATGAGCGTCAGCTCGCCGGCGTCGATCTGGACGGTGCGGACCGCGACGCCGAAGCGAGCGGCCCGCAGCACCGCGACGGCACGTGCTGCCGTGCCGCCGGAAACGGCATCGACCGTTCCACCTCGGATGAGCTCGCTCTCGCGTGTCACCCAGACTCGCGGGAGCCGGGCCATCGAGCCCTTCGGAACCCTGCGAAGCACGCGGCCACGACCGGACACGAGCCACGACTCCGCACCGCGGCGCACAACCACGGCCGGCCGCTCCGGCACGACCGTCACGCGCAGGGTGTGGGGGTACGACTTGTCGAAGCTGACGCGGGAGACCTCCGGCAAGCGCAGCACGCGCGCCTCGACATCGTTTCCCGAGACCGCGAGGAGGCTCGCGCCGAGCAGCGGCCCAAGGGCGCGACGGACGCGAGCTGCGTCGGCGGGGCCGGCCCCGAGCACCACCACGGTGCGAACGGCGAACACGCCGCTGGTTCGCGCCCCGGCGTAGAGGCCACCGGCTGCCAGAATCAGCGCGAACCCGATCGCGAGGGAGCGACCCGAAGGGGCCAAGCGCACGAGAGAGTCGAGGGTGCCGTGCCACGCAGGCCGAGGCAGGGCGAGCGCACGCGGGCGCACGGATCGAGACCTCGCAGCCATTCCGACTCATTTCGCCGCCCCTGGAGCCGCTCCTACAGCGGCGCCGACAGCTGGGGATGATCGTCACGCTTTCGGCACTCTTACCTCACCGAGCGGAGCGTGGCCACGAGTATCGTCGCTCCCCGAGGGAGGCGGGAAGATCCCCACCCTGGGTGGGGGTTGCGCGGGCGAGGGGACACGGTCGGAGGGGCTCAGGGCAGCTCGCCCGGCGGTGGGAGGCGAAGGTCGCCGAGCAGCTGGACCTCGTGCTCGAGCACGACGCCGAACTGGTCGCGGGCCCGGCGCCGCGCCTCGGCCATGAGCGCGATTGCGTCCGCGGAGCGCGCGCGGTCGGCGTTTTCGATGAAGTTCGCATGCCGCGGAGAGATCTGCGCACCGCCGACCCGATGGCCCCGGAGGCCGCAGGCTTCGAGCATCCGGCCGGCCGAAAGCTCGTGGGCGGGGTTCTTGAACACGCTCCCGAACGTTCGCTTGTTGGTCGGCTGCGCCGCCTTCCGCTGCGCCTGGAGCTCGGCGATCGTCGCCTTGACCTCCTCCACCGGACGCGGCCGCAACCGGAACTCGGTCGCCGCGACCACCTCGCCCGCGCCGAGGTCCGAGTGCCGGTAGCGAAGGCCGAGCTCGGCCGGCGTGCGCCACTCAACGCTCTCGGCACTGGCGACGAGCGCCCGCTCCAGCACGCCGGCCCAGTCGCCCCCGTACGCGCCCGCGTTCATGCGCACGCCGCCGCCGACCGTCCCCGGGATCGCGCAGGCGAACTCGAACCCGCCGAGCTCCGCTGCACGTGCCCGGTGCAGCGCGACCGCGTTCGCCGCGCCGCCGCCCGCGCGGAGAATCTCGCCCTCCACCTCGACTCCGGCAAGCGCGCCGCCCAGCTTGAGCACGAGCCCCTCGACGCCTTCGTCCGCGGCAAGCAGGTTCGAGCCGAGCCCGATCGGAAACGCCGCCAGGCCCTCCTCGCGTGCCCAGTCGAGCACCTCGCGGAGCTCATCGAGCGACTCGGGTCGCGCGAACGCCCTGGCCGGCCCTCCGGTGCCGAGGGTCGTGAACCGCGAAAGCGCCACCCCTCGCTCGATCTTCATCCGAGGGTGTCCAGAAGGACGTCCGCCGCACGATCGACGTCGCCCGCACCGACCGTCAGGATCGTGTCGCCGGGACGCGCGCGACGGGCAAGCCAGCGGGCGCCGTCGGCAGCGTCCGGCATCCACGCCAGGGGAAGCCCAGGCCGCGCCTCCGCAACTGCGTCGACGACGACCTTCCCGGTCACCCCCTCGAGCGGCTCCTCGCGGGCCGCATAGATGTCCGCGACGGCGACGGCGTCCGCCTGCGCAAGCGTCGCGCCGAACTCGGCCGCCAGATGCCGCGTGCGCGAGTACAGGTGCGGTTGGAAGAGCACGAGCAGGCGACCGGTGGCCGTTTCGCGCGTGGCCTCGAGATCCGCGGCGATCTCGGCCGGGTGATGCGCGTACGTGTCCACGACGGACACGCCGTGTGCCTGGCCCCGCCTTTCGAGACGGCGCCCTGCGCCGCTGAACTGAGCGAGTACCGGCTCGGACTCGGACCGCGGGATCCCGACGAGCTCCAGCGTCGCCAGGGCGGCCGCGGCGTTACGCCGGTTGTGGTCGCCGGGCACGGAGAGCGGAATCGTCACCGGATCGAGCTCCCACCCTCGCACGCCCTGCGGTGCCCGCGCCAGCCAGGTCTCGAGCAGCTCGGCCACCTCCGCCCGCGACCCGAACGTCGCGTGATGGTCGAGGTCGACGTTCGTGACGACCGCGATCTGCGGCTCGAGCGACTCGACGGTGCGGTCGGACTCGTCCCCCTCGACCACGAGCCACCCCTCGCCGGCCCGCGCGTTGCCGCCGAGCTGTGGGATCTCGCCGCCGACGAGGAACGCGGGATCCTTCCCGAGCCGGTCGAGGACAAAGGCGATCATCCCGGTCGTGGTCGTCTTGCCGTGCGCCCCCGCGACCACAATCGAGCGCTGGAGCGAGACCAGCTCCGCCAGGAACTCGGCCCGGCTCCGGCCGGCAGCCTGCCCGGCGTACGCCGTCGAGACCACCGCCTCCCACCCATCGGGCACCTCAGGCTCGGCAGAGAGACGGATCTCGACGCCCTCGAGCTGGCTCAGGTACGGCGTCTCGACCCGGTCCCAGCCTCCGACCTCGGCTCCCCACGCGCGGGCGACGGCGGCGTAGCCCGAGAGACCGGCGCCGCCGATTCCGACGAACCAGATCCGTCTACCCGCGAGCGGCGACAAGCTCGAGCACCCCCTCCGCGACTTCATCCGCCGCGCCCGGCCGCGCCCGCGCGCGCATTTCGGCGGCCATGCGGGCCAGCCGGCCCGGATCGCCGAGCAGCTCCTCCACGAGGCCGGGTACGACGCGGGCTGCGTCGGCGTCCGCGACGAGCTCGACGGCCTCGCCGAAGTAGCGCGCGTTCGCGGTCTGGTGATCGCTCGTCGCGAAAGGGAAAGGGACAAGCACAGCCGGCTTGCCGGCCGCCGCGATCTCCCAGATCGAGCCCCCAGCGCGGGCGACCACGAGGTCCGCCGCCCCGAGCGCCGCCCCGAACTCGCGCGTGAAAGGCAGGAGCTTGTAGTCGGGGCGCGAGATGCGGCCGCGCAGCTCCTCGTAGTGCCAGTCACCCGACAGGTGCAGCACGGCCGGGCCCCGTTCGGCCCACGCGTCGAGGGCGAGCTCGTTCAGTGTCCGGGCTCCCTGGCTGCCCCCGAAAACGAGCACTACCTGCCCTTCCGCGGGGAGATCGAAGCGCCGCCGCGCCTCCGTGCGCTCGACCGCGCGCGACCCGGCTGGGATCGGCCTGCCGGTCACGACGTACTTCGGGCCCTCGCGGCCGGGGATGGGAAACGAGAGGAAGACCCTGCGGGCGAACGGCGCCGCGAGCCGATTCGCGAGCCCGAACTGCGCGTCTGCCTCCGTCAACGCCGTCGGGATCCGCCTCAGCGCCGCCGCGAGCACCATCGGCCCCGCAACGTAGCCACCGCCGCCGAGAACGACGTCAGGGCGCCGCCTGGCGATGATCCGCCCGCACGCCCGCGGCGCA
>JALZOQ010000058.1 GCA_030913835.1 Actinomycetota bacterium
GTTCAGGAGCAGGATCGCGCGCCCGCCCCGTTCCGCGATCTTCCCCAGCTCTGCGAGGAGCGGCGCCGAGAGCGGGTAGCCGGCCTCGTGGCGCAGGTCGACGATCTTCACGGAGGGCAGCGCCGCCCCGAGCCGTCCGCCAAGCTCCAGTCGCTCGAGCGATGCCCAGCTCTCCGGGCGCGGTGTCGCGCTGCCGAAGATCGCCACCGCCCGCTCGAGCGAGGCCCGCTTGGCCGCGACGGTGCGCGCGTCGTAGCGCGGGTCGGACTCCTGCTTGTACGACGCGTCGTGCTCCTCGTCGACGCACACGATCCCGAGCCCGCGCACGGGCGCGAAGATCGCGGAGCGGGCGCCGACCACGATTCGCGCCTCCCCAGACTCGATCCGCTCGCGCTCGTCCCGCCGCTCTGCCTCGGTGAGCCCAGAGTGCAGGATCGCGATCCGCTCGCCGAACCGCGCCACGAATCGCCCCACGGTCTGGGGCGTGAGCGCGATCTCCGGCACCAGCACGATCGCGCCGAGCCCGCGCTGGAGCGCCGCGGCGCATGCCTGGAGGTACACCTCCGTCTTCCCGCTTCCCGTCGCACCCCAGAGCAGGAAGTTGGCGCCTTCGCCTGCGTCGAGGGCTCCCACGATCCGGTCGACCGCGAGCCGCTGGGAATCGCTGAGCCGCAGCGGCTCGGCCTCACCGCCGAGCGACTCGCGTAGCGCAGGCTGCGGCCGCTCGGAGCGGCGGCTCCGCTTCGTGGGCGCGACAAGCGGGAGCGTCCGGCCCGGAGTCGAGCCGTAGTAGTCCGCGATCCAGAGGGCGAGCTCGACGAGCGCCGGCGGCAGCTGCTCGACGACGCGTTCGATCGGCGCCGGTTCGATCCCGGGCGGCGCTTCCGCAGGGGCCTCGACCACGACGCCACGCCGCTTCGCATTGCCGAACCGCACCTCCACGACCGCGCCGCGCCCGACATCGTCCGGCACCTCGTAGGTGAACGGCCGCGCGAGGTGGCGCGCGGTGACGAGCGGGTACACGGAGGCGAGCCGGGCCACGAGCCCAGCGTACGGCTTGGCTCGGTCTAGCCCTCCTGCACTAGCCCATGTGCTCGGCCGCCTCGAGCACGAAGTCCGTGCCGAAGCCGAGCAGCAAGCCGGCGAGCACCATCCAGCCGATCAGGACCGGGAGGTTGAACCGGCGCATCACACCGAAGAGCTCTTGCACGACGTAGAGGATCGACCCGGCGGCGATCGCGAAGAAGGCGACGGAGAGCGCCTCGTTGACCCAGGCCTGGCCGATCACCGTGCCGATGAACGTCGGGGCGCCGCCGATCACGCCGAGGAGGCCGAGGAAGCCCCAACTCGGCTTGTCGCCGTCGGCCGCCATCGGCCCCACGATCCCGAAGCCCTCGGTCGCGTTGTGCAGCCCGAAGCCGATGATCAGCGCGAGCGCCAGACTGATCTGGTCCGCGGCCGCGGACTGGCCGATCGCGAGCCCTTCGCCGAAGTTGTGCAACCCGATTCCCGTCGCGATCAGCAGCGCGAGCCGCCGTCCGAGCGGGAGCGCCTCGAACCACGAGCGCTGCTCGAACTCGTCGACCGCGGCGGCGCCGGGGCCGACCAAGCCGGAGCTGCGGCGGTTGGACATCCAGCCCGCGTAGTACACGAGGCTCATCAGTCCTGCGATCAGGCCGCCGCCCGCGAGCGCCGCGAGCCCCGCGAACCTGCCCCACGACCCCTCGCCGTCCACCGCTTGCTCGAGCGCCTCCTCCACCGGGCCGATCCCGTGGACGAGAACGTCCCAGAGCAGAAAGACCAGCACCCCTGTCGCGAGCGCGCACAGCGCTGCGCGGAGGCGATCGCTCGTCTGCTCGAGGCGCGCGACCGGGAGGCCGAGGAAGATCGTGAAGCCGGCGATCGCGCCGAGGATGAGGATCTGCGTGGTCGACATCGAGCTTGTAAGGGCGACCTTACACAAAGCGTCAGGCGTAAGATGCAGTTGCCGTGGCGCAGGGACATTCCGTCGACGAGTACCTGGAGACGATCTATTTCCTGGCGTTCCCGATCGGCGAGTACCGGCCGATTTCATCAGGCTCCCCCACGCTCGCGTCGCGCGTCGCCGAGATGCTCGGCGTCTCGCGCGCGTCCGCCGGCGAAATGCTGAAGCGCCTCGAGGGCGAGGGGCTGATCGAGCGCGGCGAGCACAAGGAGGCGCTGCTCACCGATTCAGGCCGGGTGCGCGCGCAGCGCGTCGTCCGCAAGCACCGGATCATCGAGCGGCTCTTGACCGACTTCATGGGTTACACGGCCGCCGAGGCCCACGTCCACGCCGACGAGCTCGGCGACACGTTCAGCGACGAGATGGTCGAGCGAATCGACGAGCGCCTCGGCAATCCCGAGCGCTGCCCGCACGGGTGGCCGGTCGACCCGGTCTTCGAGCAGGAGGAGAATCGCGACCTCGCCGCGCTCGCGGACCTCCCGCCCGGCTCGCGCGCAACGATCGTCCGCCTAGCGGAGCACGACGGCGACCTCCTGCACTGGTTCTACGACCAGGGGCTCGAGCCGGGCGTGGAGATCGAACTCCGGGAGGCGCAGCCTGCGGCGGGACAGTTCACCGTGCAGCTGAACGGCGACGAGCGCGCGATCGGCGAGAAAGCCGCCGCTGGGCTCTTCGTGCGGCCGGCGGCCTAGGCCGAGGCGGCAGCGGTGACACCGGCGGCCTCGCGGAGAGCGTCGGCCTTGTCGGTGCGCTCCCACGTGAAGTCATGGTCGTCGCGACCGAAGTGGCCGTACGCAGCGGTCTTGCGGTAGATCGGGCGCTTCAGGTCGAGGTCGCGCAGGATCGCAGCCGGCCGCAGGTCGAAGTGCTCGCGGACGAGCTCCTCGATCTGGGCGGACGGGATGTTCTCGGTCCCGAACGTGCGCACCGCGAGCGAGACGGGATGCGCAACCCCGATTGCGTACGCGACGTTGATCTCGCAGCGGTCGGCCAGCTCCGCGGCGACGATGTTCTTCGCCACGTACCGCGCCGCGTACGCCGCCGAGCGGTCGACCTTCGTCGGATCCTTGCCGGAGAACGCGCCGCCGCCGTGCCGCGCCGCGCCGCCGTAGGTGTCGACGATGATCTTGCGCCCGGTCAGGCCGGTGTCCCCCATCGGCCCGCCGATCACGAACTTCCCGGTCGGATTGACGTAGACGAAATCCTTCTCCATGAGCCGCTTCTCGTCATAGAG
>JALZOQ010000077.1 GCA_030913835.1 Actinomycetota bacterium
TGCGTGCTGCGTGCTGTGGCTCAGGCAGGGCGACCGCCGGGCGCTGCCGGTCCTCGCGCGCTGGGTCGCGATGCGATCGAACCGCCTCGCTCGCAGCACGGTTCGCGGCGACTGGCTGGCCGTGCGCGAAGAGGTGCTCGTCCTCTCCGGGACCGTGCGCGGAATCGGCTTCGGCCTTCGCCAGCGGTGAGTGCCGCACCGACCATCTCGGCCTGCATCGTGTGCCGCAACGAGGCGGAGAAGCTCGCGGACTGCCTCGACTCCGTCGCATGGGCGGACGAGATCGTCGTGCTGGACCTCGAGAGCAGCGACGGCTCCGCGGAGGTGGCGCGAAGCCGCGGCGCGCGCGTGGTCGAGCACGAGCCTGTCCCGATCGTGGAGCTCGTCCGCAACGACGTGGCGGACGCCGCGACCGGGACGTGGATCCTCGCACTCGACCCCGACGAGCGGGTCGCCGAGGGGTTGCCCGAGGAGCTGCGGCGGATCGCGGCCCGCGACGACGTGGATGCGGTCGCAATCCCCGTCATGAACTACGACTTCGGCTTTCCCGCCTCGAGCCCGATCCACAAATTCGATCCGAAGCCACGCTTCTACCGCCGCGACCGCGTGCGCTGGCCGACGGAGCCGAACGAGCTCCCGCAGATCGACCCCACGCGCCTGCATCGGCTTCCCGACCGGGAGGATCTCGTCCTCCGGCATCTCCGCAACGTCACGATCGCGGAGGCGATCGACCGGGTGCTCCGCTACGCGCCGGCGGAGGCGCAGGCGCGGATCGCGGCGGGCGAGACGTTCACGGCGCGCGCGATGGTGCGGCGGCTCGCGCAGAAGTCGCGCAAGCAGTTGGTCGATGCCCGCGCGTTCGACGACGGGGTCCCGGGCATCGTGCGTGCGGGCGTGCTCGTCGCATTCGACTTCTACGTCTGGGCGGCGTTCTGGCAGATGTCGGGCGCGCGCCGGACGCCTGAGGACGACCGCTACGTCCGCAGGGTCGGCCGCGCCGTCGACATGGCTTGGTCGACCCTCTCCGCGACACGCGCGCCGCTTCGCGCAGCCCGTGCACTAACGCGGCGGCGGTCGACGTAACGCCGGCAGCAGCGGGATCGCGGCCCGATGGACGTAGCCGATCCGCGCGGGAACCGAGTCGAGTCCGGCGAGCTTCACGATCGTCATGCGGTGCTTCCCGCTGTCGCCGATCGCGACCTCCCCATCTGGTCCGATGTGCACGAGGATCCCGCCGTCTTCGTTTCGGGCGCGCGGGTCGAGCTCCGGACGCGTCCGCAGCCGCCCCTCGCGCTTGACCGTCTCGAAGAGGTCGTCGAGCCTTTCGTAACGGCGTTTGACGTCGTCCAGGTCGAAGCAGCCGTCCTGTCGGCCGCGGCGGGCGATCTGCTCCAGCATGTAGTCGTACGCGCCCGTCTCTTCCCACGGCACCCCGTCGCGCCAGTGCGCAAGCGCGAAGCGCACGTGGACGTGGTCGTCCAATCTCGCCGGTTCGACCGGAGGCCACCGCTCGACGACGTACCCGGACCGCACAGGTAGTCCGTCGAGGGCGACCTCGACCGTTGCGGGGTCGACCCACAGACGTTCGTTCGGCCGGGGCGCGTCGCGCCCGAACCGAATGGAGTTGGAGACAAGACGACCCAGCTCACGCGCTCGCCGAATCTGAGGCCGCTCGACTACCCGGCGCAGCACATGCGTATTCTAGGGGCCGCGTGGGCGGGAACGAGGCGACCGACAACCTCACCGCGGTCGTCGTCAACTTCCGGACTCTCGACGCGACGCGGACCTGCTTGACGACTCTCCGCGCGGCCTACCCGACGCTGCGCATGATCGTCGTGGACAACGGCTCGGCCGACGAGTCGACCGCCTACTTGCGGGAACTGGAGGCCGCGGACGAGCACATGCATGTGATCTTCAACGACGAGAACCGCTTCCACGGTCCCGCCCTGGACCAAGGAGTGCGAGCCGCGCGGACCGACCTTGTGTTCGTGCTCGACTCGGACTGCGAAATCCTGCACGGGGGCTTCCTCGAGCCGCTGGTCGAAGCGTTTTCGGAGGACCCCCAGCTCTACGCAATCGGAAAGCGCGGCTACGCAAACCGGTACGGATACGGGCCGATCAGCGAGCGCGAGCGGTGGACGTACTACGTGCACCCGTTCGCGGCCGTCATCGATCGGCGGAAGTACCTGACGCTCCCGCCATTCGTGCACCACGGGGCGCCGGCTTACCGCAACATGTGGGGCGCGACGAAGGCGGGGTATCGCCTGCGTCACGTGACGATCGAGGACCAAGTCGCGCACCACGGGCGGACGACGGCCAGCGCGCACGGCTACGCCTATGACCGGCGGCTCCGGCTCCAG
>JALZOQ010000079.1 GCA_030913835.1 Actinomycetota bacterium
CACCGAGGCCACGCGCGCCGCGCTCGAAGCAGAGCTCGGGCTCCCCGTCTTCACGGGGATGAAGCACTGGACGCCGCGCATCGCCGACGCAGCCGAGCGAGCCGCCGGGGCGGACACGGTCGTCGGCCTCGTGCTCGCGCCGCATTACTCGAGCCTCTCGATCGCCGGCTATCGGCAGCAGCTCGAGGAAGCGCTCGCGGGCCGGGCCGAGCTCGTCTTCGTCGAGAGCTGGCACGACGAGCCCGGCTTCGTCGACCTGCTGGCCGACAGGATCCGCGGCACGCGGGCGCACGTGGTCTTCACCGCGCACTCGCTCCCCGCGCGCATCCTCGACGAGGGCGACCCGTACTCCGAGCAGCTGCTCGAGACGTCGCGCCTGGTCGCCGAGCAGGCCGGCATCGCCGACTGGACGTTCTCGTTCCAGAGCGAGTCGCCGACCGGCGAGCCCTGGCTCGGTCCGGACATCCTCGATCACCTCGACGAGCTCCATGCGCAAGGCGTCTGCGATGTGCTGGTCTGCCCGGTCGGCTTCGTCGCGGACCACCTCGAGATCCGCTGGGACCTCGACACCGAGGCGAAGGACAAGGCCAGCGAGCTCGGAATGACCTTGGAGCGGATCGAGATGCCGAACGCAGACCCCGCCTTCATCCGCACGCTCGCGACCCTCGTCGAGCGCGCGCTGACCGCTGCGGTTGCGAAGTGACCTTTACGCTCCGGCCGATGACCGAGGACGAATTCGCCCCCTGGTTCGAGCAGCTGCACGGCGAGTACGAGCAGCAGCTGACCGATTTCGCGCAGATGTCGCCCAAGGCGGCTCGGGAGAAGGCAAAGCGGGACCACGACTCGCTGCTCGGCGAGCACGGGCTCGCGACGGAGGGGCACTCGGTCTACGTCCTCGACGACGACGGAGTGACCGTCGGGGACCTGTGGGTGCACGAGCAGGAGCGCGGCGGCGAACGTTTCCTCTGGGTCTTCTACGTCCGCGTCGACCCCGAGCAGCGCGGCGGCGGCTACGGCAAGCAGGCCATGCTCCTTGCCGAGCAGGAGGCGCGCCGCCGCGGCCTGCCCGCAGTCCACCTGAACGTCTTCGGCGGCAACGAGGTCGCGCGCTCGCTTTACCGCGGGCTCGGCTACGGCGAGGACTCCGTCTGGATGAGCAAGGACGTATGACCGCGCCGGGAGCGATCCACGTGGAGCACGCGGCTCGGAAGTTCCGCGTCTATCCGAAGGAGGGGCGCACGCTCAAGGACCTGGTTCTCGCGCGCGGGCGCGCGCGGGGCACCGACATCTGGGCGCTCAAGGACGTGTCCTTCCAAGTCGAGCCAGGCAGTGCAATCGGGCTTGTCGGCCGCAACGGCTCCGGGAAGACGACGCTCCTGCGGCTGCTGTCCGAGATCATCAGGCCGACCTCCGGTCGGGTCGAGGTCGGCGGCCGGGTCGGCACGCTGCTCGAGCTCGGCGCCGGCTTCCATCCTGACTTCACCGGGCGCGAGAACGTCTTCCTGAACGGCTCGATCCTCGGCCTTCCGCGTACGAAGGTGCGCGAGCATCTCGACGAGATCGTCGCGTTCGCGGGGCTCGAGGAGTTCATCGACCTGCCGGTGCGCACGTACTCGTCCGGGATGTACATGCGGCTCGGCTTTGCAATCGCGGCGCATCTCGAGGCGGACGTGCTCCTGCTGGACGAGGTGTTCGCGGTCGGCGACGAGGCCTTTCAGCGCAAGTGCTTCGGCAAGATCTTCGACTTCAAGCAGCGGGGGGGGACGATCGTCTTCGTCTCGCACGACGCCTCGGCGGTCGAGCGCCTCTGCCAGCGGGCGATCCTCCTGCGCCAGGGCGAGGTCGTCTTCGACGGCGAGACCCACGATGCGATCGTCGAGTACCACCGCCAGCTCGCCGACGAGCGAAACCCCGAGGAGCGCGAAGCCGGCTTGCGGGAGTGGGGGAGCGGCGAGGCACGGATCGCGTCGGCTCGCCTGCTCGGGCCCGAAGGGGAGGAGCGGCAGCAGTTCTCGGCCGGCGATCCGCTGACGCTGCGGGTCGAGCTCGACGCCGCGCAGCCCCTGCCCGCTCCCCGGCTCACGTTCGAGCTGCGCGACGAGGCCGGACGGCTGCTCGCTGGCGGGGTCGAGGACCTCGGCGAGCTTGGCTGGTCAGAACGCGGCTGCGTCGTTCGCTTCGACGTCCCCGAGCTCCCGCTCGCCGACGGCCGCTTCCGCCTACGGCTCGGGCTCTCCGACGGCGCCGGCGAGCACCTCTACCACCAGCTCGACGACGCGCTCACGTTCGTCGTCTATCCCGGCGACGGCGAATCGAAGGGCTTGCTCCGCCTGGAAGGACGCTGGTCGCAGGAGCCCGTCGGCGCAGCGGCGAATACCGGAGGCCGATGAGCTCCCGCTCCTGCCCCGACTGGCCGCATCTGATGGAGCTGGCGCCCGACCTCCAGTTCAAGCACTACACCGTCGGTGAGGCGAAGCTGCCGGCCGAGGCGCTGATGCTGGTCAAGGACATGACGATGAGCGCCCTCGCGATCTGCTGTGACCTCGACCACCACGTCTTCTACGCGAAGCACACCGAGCCGAGCGTCGCCGAGGCCCTGCGTGCCACGCACTGGTACGAGCTGCAGGAATGGGCCGCTGGCGGGCCGGGGACGTCAGCGGCGTAGCGGCAACTCGGCAAGAGGGCGCGTGTTGAGGATGTCCGGCGCGGTCGCCCACCCGCGCCGCGCGGTCGCAACCGAGAGCGCCATGTTCCCGAGCCCGCGCACCGAGTGCGCGTCGGT
>JALZOQ010000082.1 GCA_030913835.1 Actinomycetota bacterium
GGGGCCCGCGCCCGGCTCGACGGCGTCGCGCGCGGCTTTACACCTGTGCTGCTCGAGTCGCGCGTCGGCACGGCGGCCTGGGCGACGCTCGGCGCGGTCACGCCGGCGCCGACGGGCGCCGTCAGCACCGTCGTCAAGCCGCTCCAGGCCACGCAGTACCGGCTCCGCGGCGGGAAGAGCGTCACGAGTGCGGTCACCGTCCGCGTCGCACCGCTCGTCAGGCTCGCCGAGGCGACCGACCAGAGTTCGCTGCGTGGCTCGGTCAAGCCTGCGTCCCTCAGTGCCCCGGTCGAGGTCCAGCGCCAGGCCGGGACGACCTGGAAGACGATTGCGCGCGCGGACATGAATGCCGACGGCACGTTCCAGGCCACCCTGACGCTTTCGCCCGGCATGTACCGAGCCCGTGTCGCGCCGAGACGCGGCTTCGCCGCAGGCAGCTCGCCTCCGCTCCGCGTCGTCTCGGCGTGAAGGCCGCAGCTGTGGCGCTCGCCGCGCTCGCGCTCGCTCCGGTGGCGAGTGGAGCGGGGGCGCGAGGTGCGTTCACGCCGAACGATCCGCTCTTTCCGCGCCAGTACTATCTCGCCCAGGGCCGCGCGTTCGACCCCTGGCCGTCTTTCCCCGTGCTCCCGCCCGTGCTCGTCGCGGTGGTCGACTCGGGGATCGACGGTGGCCATCCGGAGTTCAAGGGCCGCATCGCCGCTGCGAAGAGCTTCGTCGGGGGTCGCGCGCTGGTCGACGCGGTCGGGCACGGCACCTTCGTCGCCGGCGTGATCGCCGCCACGACCGGGAACCGGGTCGGGATCGCGGGGATGGCGCCGAGCGCAAGACTGCTCATCGCGAAGGCCGCGTATCCCGACGGCTTGATCAGCACGCGCGCCGAGGCCCTGGCGATCCGGTGGGCTGCCGACCGCGGCGCACGTGTGATCAACCTCAGCCTCGCGGGCGTGCGGGCCCCCGACTCCAAGTCGCTCGACACGTTCTCCGCGGAGGAGGCCGCAGCGGTCGCCTACGCGACGTCGCGGGGGGCGGTCGTGGTCGCGGCCGTCGGCAACGGCGACGACGCGCCATCCTCTCCGTGGCCCTACGCGAGCTGGCCGGCCGCTTTGCCCCATGTTCTAGGAGTGGGTGCGTTGAGCCGCGCCGGATCAGTCCCGGAGTTCTCCGATCGCGATCCCGTCTACGTCGACCTCGCCGCGCCGGGAGAGGAGATCCTTTCGACGTTTCCCCGCCACCTGACGCGGAAGCGGCGGAGCTGCGCGAATCAGGGCTATTCGGATTGCGGCGAACGGTTCTTCCGGGCCGGCGCAGGGACGTCGTTCGCCGCGCCGCAGGCCTCGGCGGCTGCTGCGATTCTCCTCGCGCTCCGACCAAGCCTCTCGCCGGACCAGGTGATCTGGATCCTCGAGCACTCCTCCGGCGATGTCGCCGCGCCGCTGTGCCCGGAGTGCCGCCAGGGACGCGACGCACTGAGCGGCTGGGGCCGGCTCGACGTCGCGCGCGCGATCGCGATGCTCGAAGGGCCGCTCCCGCCCGCAGATGTTCGTGAGCCGAACGACGGCGCGGCCATGGCTGCCGCGCGGGTGTACGGCCGCAGCGGCCGCGTCGACGCGACGCTCGATTACTGGGACGACCCACTCGACGTCTACTCGTTGTATCTCCGCGCCGGCGAGCATTTGACCGTGCGGCTCGACGGCACACCCGGGACCGAGACGACGCTGCAGCTGACGCGACGCAGGACGATCAGCGTGCGCGCCCAGGAGCCGGGCGCCGTGCACGAGCTCGACGTCGTCGTCCCCGTGGACGGCTGGTACGACGTGCGCGTGCGCCTCGACACCGAGGGCTACGGCGGCTACACGCTGAGGTTCGCTAAGAGCTACTAGGCGGAGCTTGCGACGCCGATCTCTGAAACGACCGGTCGACGCGCCTGAACTCACGGCACCGCCTAGAGCAGCTCGTCGTCCGAAACGTCGCGGATCTGCCGCGCGGGGTTCCCCACCACGACCGCGCGGGCCGGGACGTTCTTCGTCACGACCGCGCCCGCGCCCACGAACGCCTCCTCGCCGATCTCGACCGCCGGCAGCAGCACCGCGCCGCCGCCCACCCGCGCTCCGCGGCGAATCGTCGGCCCCTTGATCAGCTCGTGGCGTCGCTCGGTGCGGCCCATGAAGTTGTCGTTCGTGGTCTGGACGCACGGCGCGATGAAGACTTGCTCCTCGAGCGTCGAGTACGCGGTGATGTAGGCCATCGCCTGGATCTTCGTCAGCGCGCCGATCGTCGTGTCGTTCTCGACGAGCGAGCCGCGGCCGATCACGACGTCGTCTCCGACCGTCACTCGTTCGCGCACGCACGACTGGTCGCCCAGGATGACGCGCGCCCCGATGCGCGACCCGGCGAAGACGACCGCGCCGGTCGAGACGATCGTCCCGTCGCCGATCTCCGTAGGCGGCAACGGCTCGCGCTTCGCTGTCGAGCGGGGCGAGAGCGAGGGTTGCTTGCCGACCACCGCGTACTCGAGCACCCTCACGCCCTCCCCGAGCACCGTCCCGGGATAGACGATCGCAGTCGGGTGGACGTCACGCCTAACCATGCAGCGATTCGGTCAGCCGCTCCAGGGCCCGCACGACCATTGCGCCGTCGCTCGCGACCTTAGCTCGGTCGCCCTTCCCCTCGATGAGCTCGAGAAAGCGCGAGCACTCGAGCCGCAGCGGCTCGTCGTTCGGGATCTTCGGACTGTAGATGTCGCCGCTCCGCGTCTGCCACTCCCCGTAGGTCTCGGCCCGCTGCCACGGCGCCTTCTCGTAGATCGTCACCTTGCGCTCGAGCTCCATGTCGTCGAACACGACCATCTTCTCGCGCCCCACGACCGTCATCCGCCGCATCTTGTGCGGATCGAGCCACGAGAGGTGCATGTGGGCGATCTTCCCCGACGGGAAGCGCAGGTAGCAGAACACGACGTCCTCGACGCCGTCGGTGAGGAAATCGCGGCCGTGCGCAATCGCGTCCGAGGGCTCCTCGTCCAGCAGGTACAGGATCACGGAGAGGTCGTGCACGCCCAGCGACCAGAGGGCGTTCTCGTTCGTGCGCACGATCCCGAGGTTCTGGCGGTTGCCGTAGACGCAGAGCACGTCGCCGAGCTCGCCCGCGTCGATCAGCTCCTTCAGCTTGAGGACGCCGGGGTGGTAGAGCAGGAGGTGGCCGGGCATGAGCACGAGGTCGCGGGCGGACGCGAGCGCGACGAGCTCGTCCATCTCGCCCGCGGTCATCGCGGGCGGCTTCTCGACCAGCACGTGCTTGCCGGCCTCGAGCGCCTTCTTCGCCAGCTCGTAATGCGTCGGCACCGGCGTAGCGATCACGACCGCCTCGAGCTCGTCGTCGGCGAGCAGGTCGTCGAAATCCCCGGTCACCCGCGCGTTTGGGTACCGCGCGGCGAACTTCTCCTGCAGCTCCGGCGAGAGATCGGCAAGCCAGGTCAGCTCGGCGAGCTCCTCGAAGTTTCGGGCCAGGTTCGGCCCCCAGTAGCCGAGCCCGGCGACGCCGACGGTGGTTCGGCCGGTGGTGCTGGTGGAATTCTCGGTCGTCATGACCAAGCGAGGCTAGGACGCAGGGCGGCCTCGTGCTTGCAGCACGGGGCCAACCGAGGACACCGCCTCGCGCCGGTCAGGGCGGGCGAGAAGCCGCCAAGTGCCGCCGGTCGAGCCACAATGGTCACAGCTTCCAGACCTTGCCGTTGACGCGGCCGCCGAGCTTCGTGGCGTTGCGGAGATCGACGACCAGCTGCGCGTCCTCGACGAGCTTGTCGTAGTCGATCGAGGAGTGCGCGGTCACGACGACGACGGCGTCGTAGGCTGCCGGGTCGAGCTCGACGGACGACATGCCGAGCTCCGGGAGCTCCGGCACGTGCGGATCGTGGTAGGAGAGCTCGGCGCCTGCCGTGCGCAGGAGCTCGATCAGCTTCAGCGCGGGCGACTCGCGCATGTCTCCGATGTCGGCCTTGTAGGCGACTCCGAGGAGCAGCAGGCGCGAGCCCTTGAGCGACTTCTCGGCCCCGTGGTTCAGCGCCTGCGAGATCAGCGAGCGGCAGAAGTACGGCATGTTGCTGTTGACCTCGCCGGCGAGCTCGATGAAGCGCGTGGAGAAGTCGAACTCGCGCGCCTTCCAGCTCAGGTAGTACGGGTCGAGCGGGATGCAGTGGCCCCCGAGGCCGGGTCCGGGATCGAAGCGCATGAAGCCGAACGGCTTCGTCGCCGCCGCGTCCACGATCTCCCAGACGTCGAGGTTCATCCGGTCGCAGAGCTGGGCCAGCTCGTTGACGAGGGCGATGTTGACCGAGCGGAAGATGTTCTCGAGCAGCTTCGTCAGCTCAGCCGCCTCGGGAGAGGAGACGGGGTGCACGCTGTCGAGCGCCGAGCCGTAGAGCTTCGCCGCGCGGTCGGTGCACGCCGCCGTGATCCCACCGACGACCTTCGGGACGTTCTTCGTGGTCCAGTCCTCCCGGCCGGGGTCGACCCGCTCAGCCGAGAACGCGAGGTTGAAGTCGTCGCCGACCTTGAGCCCACTCAGCTCGAGGATCGGGAGGACGGTCTCTCGCGTCGTCCCCGGGTACGTTGTCGACTCCAGCACGACGAGCTGTCCGGCGCGCAGCCGCTTGGAGATGTCGGTGGCCGCGCGCTCGACGTACGAGAGATCGGGCTCGCGCTGCTTGGACAGCGGAGTGGGGACCGCGACGAGGATCGCGTCCGCGTCGCGCAACTCGTCGAAGTCGGAGGTCGCGCGCAGGCCGTTCTCGACGAGCGGACCGAGCACCTCGGAAGGGACGTCCTCGATATGACTTTCCCCACGGTTCAGCGCGTCCACGACGTCCTGGTTGACGTCGAAGAGGACGACCGACTTACCCGCCTCCGCGAAGACCTGCGCGAGCGGCACGCCGACGTAGCCGGCGCCCACGATTCCTACGTCACTCACGACGCGAAGAGCCTATAGAGCGCCTCAGCGATCCTTACCGAAGCTTTGCCGTCTCCATACAGCTGCGGTCGCTTCTCGGGCATGCGCGCGTCGTTCACCGCTGCGACGAGGGCCTCCGGGTCGTCGTCGACCAGCACGTTCGCGCCGGCCTCGACGGTGTCGACCCACTCCGTGGACGGGCGCGCGGTGACGCACGGGACGCCGTACCAGTACGCCTCCTTCTGCAGGCCGCCCGAGTCGGTGACGATCACTCGCGCTTGTGACGCGAGCGCCGCGAAGTCCAGGTAGCCCAGCGGATCCGTCAGTCGAATACGCCCCCTGACGGGGAGCGCATTCGACTGAATGGTCTCGCTCGTCCGGGGATGGGCAGGCAGCACAACGTCCTGGTCGATCTGTTCGAGTCCTTGCAGGATTCGGCGAAGCCTTTCCGGCTGGACGTTCGCCTCTCGGTGGATCGTCGCGAGGACGTACCCGCCGGGCTTCACGCCGAGCCGCTCCAGGATCAGCGACCGCTCCCGCGCGATCGGCGCGAACCGCAGCGTCGCGTCGGCCATGACATCACCGACGACCTCGGCCCGGCCCATGACGCCTTCGGCCGCGAGCGTGTCGCGCGAGCGCTCGTCGGGGGCGAACAGCAGCGCCGAGATGCGATCGACCTCGATCCTGTTGCGCTCCTCGGGCATCGAGAGGTCGCCGCTCCTGAGTCCCGCCTCCACGTGCGCTACCGGCACGCCCGCACCGGTGCCCGCGCGCGCACCCGCGAGCGTCGTGTTCGTGTCCCCGTAGACGAGGACCACGGCCGGCTCCTCGCGTGCGATTACTTCGCGGATGGCAGGCTCCATCGCGTCGGGGTCGGCCGTCTGCAGATCGAGGCGGTACCGCGGCTCGTCGAGCCCGAGCTCGTCGAAGAAGATCTGGGA
>JALZOQ010000089.1 GCA_030913835.1 Actinomycetota bacterium
GCGCGAGGCCGATCGCGCGCTCGCGCTGCAGGCGATCGAGCGCGTCGGGCTCGCCGACCGGGTCGACGCGCGGCTTTCGACGCTCTCGGGCGGCCTCCAGCAGCGTGCGTTCATCGCCAAGGCCCTCGCCGGCGAGCCCGAGCTCCTGGTCCTCGACGAGCCGACCGCGGGCGTCGACGCGGACGCCCAGGAGTCGCTCGCCACGCTGCTCGAGGAGCTCCACCGAGACCTCCGTGTGACGATCCTGTTCGTCTCGCACGAGTTCGGCGCGGTCGAGCGCTTCGTCGAGCGGCTCGTCCTCGTCCGCGGCGGGATCGTGTTCGACGGTCCACCTTCGGCCCTGCCCGCCCACTGGCACGACCCTTCCCATGTCCATCCTTGACGCGGACTTCATGCGGCTCGCGTTCGCGACCGGCGCGGTCGTCGGCGTACTCGCGCCTGCGGTCGGCTTCTTCCTCGTCCAGCGGCGGATGAGCCTGATCGGAGACGGGATCGGACACGTCGCCTTCGCCGGGGTCGCCGCGGGCTATCTGCTGGGAATCTCGCCGGTCGCGACCGCCCTCGTGGCCTCGGTCGGCGGTGCGGTCACGATCGAATGGCTCCGCAGCCGTCGCCAGGCTGCCGGCGACCAAGCGCTCGCGCTGCTCTTCTACACCGGCATCGCGGCCGGCGTCGTGCTCATCTCGGCCGCGGGCGCCCTGGACGCGAACCTGTTCGCCTTCCTCTTCGGCTCGATCCTGACCGTCACGCGAGGCGACCTGCTGCTCGTTGCGATCCTCGGCGTCGTCGGGCTGACGCTGATCGCGGCGTTCTACCGCGCTTTTGTCGCGGCTGCGCTGGACGAGGAGGCAGCCCGCGTCAGCGGCGTCCCCGTCGGACTGCTGAACGTGCTGCTCGCAGCGCTGGCCGGCGTGACGATCGCGGTCTCGATGCGGATCGTCGGGATCTTGCTGATCGCGGCGCTCATGGTGCTGCCCGTGATCGCCGCGAGCCGCGTCGCGTGGAGCATCCGGTCGAACATGCTGATCGCGATCGGCATCGGGCTCGGCTCCGTCTTCGCCGGGTTGACCGTCGCGTACTACGTCAACCTCGCGCCCGGTGGTGCGATCGTCCTCGTCGCGGCCGGAGCCTTCGGGCTCGCGAGCGCAGTCGACGCTTTGCGCTCGTGACGGCCGCGCGCGCTGCTACCGTGAGTCTCGGCAACGGCGCCTCGGGACCAGCGGTCCTGGGGCGTTTCGCGTTGTAGGAAGAGGAGATCGCGTGCGCATCCAGCTTGTTCCCGACACCGGACGCCATGAGTTCCTCGACCTTCCCTGGGGAACCCCGCTCGAGGACTGGGATCCCGCCCTCCTGACCACCGTCGATCGTGGGATCAGCCGCCACGTCGTGCGCTTCGTCGAGCGGGGTGGGGCGCTCTATGCGCTCAAGGAGATCAACGACCGGCTTGCCCACAAGGAATACCGGCTGCTCCGGTCGCTCCGTCGAGAGGGCTTGCCCGCGGTCGAGGGCGTTGGCGTCGTCAGCGATCGACCCGCGCTGGACGCGATCCTGATCACGCGCCACCTCGACTACTCGCTGCCGTACCGCCTCATGCTCGCGCGCCGCCCCGTGGCCGAGGTGCGCGACCGGCTGCCTTCTTCCCTGGCGGAACTGCTCGTCCGGCTGCACCTGACCGGCTTCTTCTGGGGCGATTGCTCGCTCTCGAACACGCTCTTTGCCCGCGACGCCGGCGCGCTTGCCGCCTATGTGGTCGACGTCGAGACCGCGGAGCAGCACGACCAGCTCACCGACGGCCAGCGCGCGTACGACCTCGACATCGCCGAGGAGAACCTGGTCGGCGAGTTCTACGACCTGCGCGCCGAGCTCGAGGACGAGGAGCTCGGGGATCCCGAGGAGATGGCGAGCATCGTCCGCTCCGAGTACGAACGGCTCTGGGAGGATCTCACCGCCGAGGAGGAGTTCGACGTCGACGAGCCGACCCGGCTGGTCGCCCGCCTCGAGCGGCTGAACGAGCGCGGCTTCGACGTCGAGGAGGTCGAGCTAGAGACGACTCCGACCGGGTACAAGCTCCGCCTCAAGCCACAGGTCGTGGAGCCCGGTCACCACCGGCGGCGCCTGCAGCGGCTCACCGGTCTCGATGCGCAGGAGAACCAGGCGCGGCGGCTGCTCGAGGATCTCCGCGCCTACCGCGAGTCGCTCGAGGCCGCGGGCCACAAGCCCGTTTCGGAGGCCGCCGTGGCAGGCCGCTGGCTCACCGACGTGTTCGAGCCTGCCGTCGCGAGCGTCCCGACCGAGCTGCGCGGCAAGCGCGCAGCGGCGGAGCTCTACCACGAGCTGCTCGATCATCGCTGGCAGCTCTCCGAGGTGGAGGGCCGCGACGTGCCGCTCGAAGAGGCGATCGCGTCATATCTGGGCACCGTGCTGACCGAGCTGCCCGACGAGCGCACCGCGATCGTCCGGCCGAGCGGTACCAGCTAGCCGAAACGCAGAGTCCTTGCAGTGCCGCGCGGCGTCGGCTTCGATTGGATGACTGTGGCAGTTACCGCGCCGCTCCGGGCGCGCATCCCGGTGTCCTTCGTGCGGATCGCGAACCGCCTCGGCTGGCCTGCCATCGTACCCGCGCTGGTCGCGTTCTCCGTGCTCGCGAGTGTAGGGGTGGCCGACGGAGGACTGTTCCCGCGCGCCTGGCGGCTAGCGACGCTCGCGCTCGCGTCAATCGCCGGTGCGGCCCTGCTCGCACGACGACGTCTGGGCCTCGGCCGGGCCGAGTGGCTCGTCATCGGGGCGCTTGGCGCCTTCACGGGCTGGACGGCATTGTCGGGCTTGTGGTCCGGGGAGCTCGCGAACGGATTCCTGAACGCGGAGCGGTCGCTCGTCTATCCGGCGGGGATGCTCGGCGCGCTTCTCGTCGTCGACCGCTGGTCCGTCGCGCACCTGCTGGCGGGCGTGCTCGCCGGGGTGACCCTCGTGTGCGCGTACGGGCTCGGCATCTATGTCCTGACCTCGCCGCCGCTCGACCCGGTCCAGGGCGAGCTGCTGTTCCAGCCGCTCGGCTATGCGAACGCGGTCGGAATCGTGGCGACCATCGGGATCCTGCTCTCGCTCGGACTCGCGCTGGCCGCGTGGCGCGTGTCCCTTCGGCTGCTCGCGCTGGCACCGCTGGCCGTGCTGGCGCCCACGCTCTTCTTTGCGGAGAGCCGCGGCTCGATGTTGGTCCTCGCCCTCGGCGCCGTCGTCCTGCTCAGCCTGTCGGGGCGCCTCTCGCTGCGCGTCGCCGCCGCCCTGGGAACCGTGGCGCTCCTCGCGGTCGTGGCGTTCGCCGCGTCAGGAACGCGCGCCTTCTCCGGGGAGCTCCGCATCCAGTACTGGAAGGTCGCCTGGTGGGACTATCGGGAGCATCTCTGGCTCGGGTCCGGCGCCGGGACGTTCGGCGAGTACTGGCTGCGCCACCGCCCCGTGGACGTATCCGTCCGGACTGCGCACACCCTGTACCTGCAGGCCCTCGCCGAGCTCGGCCCCGTCGGGCTGGTGCTGATCCTCGTCGCGGTACTCACGCCGTTGGCCGTCCTCCGCCGGCGGCGCGATCCGGTCGTCGCGGCAGCCGCCGCGCCGTACCTCGCGTTCGTCCTGCACGCCGGCGTCGACTGGGACTGGGAGCTGCCGGCGGTCACGCTCGCCGGGTTTTTCTGCGGCGCCGCGCTCCTCGCGGCCGGTCGGGGCGCGGTTCGGCCGCTCCGCCCACGCGAGCGTTTCGGCCTGCTCGTCCCGCTTGCCGTGATCGCCGTTCTCGCCTGTGTGCGCCTCCAGACCGGAGGCGGTCTTCCTTTCGGGCCTTGAACTCGCGGCGGCTTGAAATCAGCGGCATAATATCGTAAGTTCTTTTTGGGAGAGGAGGAGATCGCGTGCGCGTCGGCTCGCGAAGAGTGGTGGGTTACTGCCGAACTGCGGCCGGGCTTCTGGTCTGCATCGCCGCGGGAGCGCTCGTCAGCATCGCGCTTGCGGCCAGCCACATCGGTGCCGCCTCCTCGGCCTACGGGTACGAGTACTGCACCGGCGGCGCGGGCCAGTACCAGTACTGCTCGACCGCGTCGACGACGAGCTCCACGACGTCGACGACTTCGAGCTCCACCACGTCGACGACCGCGAGCACGACCACGTCGACGACTAGCTCGACCACGAGCACGAGCACGACTACGAGTACTTCCACGACGACGACCACGACCGAGAGCAAGAAGGTCACGATCTGCCACCGGACGGGCTCGGCGACGAACCCGTACGTCCTGATCACGGTCAGCTCGAACGCCGCCCCGGCTCACTTCGCTCACGGCGACCTGCCCGGCCCGGTTTGCCCCGACCAGCTCCTCGCGACCGACGGGCACGGGCACATCATCGCCTCCGGGCTTTAGAGAGGGCTAGCCGATCGGCACGGGCGCGCAGCGTCGTCCCGCCGCCGGTCGAGCGGGATCACGAACCCGACCGGCAGTACGGTCTCCTCGTTCTCCCCCCACCGCGCGACGACGGTGGCGGTCTCGTCGTCGTTGTAGCGGAAGATGCCGGTCGAGTCGGAGCCGAGCACGCGTCCGGTCTCCTCGGACACGGCCGCGAACACTTCGCGAGGCGGCTGGCGCAACGAGCAGCGCGACGCGCCGGAGGGCGGCCTGCTCCTCCGCGATCCGGTCAAGGCTCGTCCCTTCGAGGCTCGTCTCCATCGGCCCTCACGGTAACGGACTCCGTCGCGCGCTTTCCGTGCAGAATCGCCCTGTGCCCCGCCTGAGCGCGATCGTGCCCGCGACCAACGAGCCCTCGACGCTGGGGCAGTGCGTGGCCGCGATCGAAAGCGCTGCCGACGCCCCCGACGAGCTGATCGTCGTCGAACGGGCAGACCGACCGGGTCCGGCCGCAGCGCGAAACGAGGGCGCTGCGCGCGCCGCCGGAGACGTGCTCGTCTTCGTCGACGCCGACGTTGTCGTCCACCCCGACGCGTTCTCGCGCATTCGCGCCGCCTTCACGGGCGACCAGGGGCTCGACGGGGTGTTCGGCTCGTACGACGACGCGCCGGTCGCGGACGGGCTCGTCTCCCGCTTCCGCAACCTGCTCCAC
>JALZOQ010000090.1 GCA_030913835.1 Actinomycetota bacterium
GAGGTACACGGCGTAGGACGGCGTGAGCACGACGGCTTCCGGCTTCAACGATTCGATTGCCGTCAGGAGGCGCTCGGTGTTGCCGGTTCCGACCGGGATGTGAGTCAGGCCGAGGCGCTCGAACGCGCCGAGGGCAGCGCCGGCCACGAACGGCCCCGCGTTGTAGGTCGAGGCGATTCGGTGGCCGGCGGCGATGCCCGAGGCGGCGTAGCTGCGCGCCGAGCCGGTGACCCAGTTGTCGAGATCGCCCGCCGTCAGCGGGACGTAGCTGGGCGC
The DNA here is from genome assembly GCA_030913835.1 of Actinomycetota bacterium. Lineage (GTDB taxonomy): Bacteria > Actinomycetota > Thermoleophilia > Gaiellales > Gaiellaceae > UBA5186. The sequence continues at coordinate 277 of JALZOQ010000090.1, forward strand.
GCCGGTCGTGCCGCTCGTCGAGTAGATGCGGACGATCTCGCTCGGCGCCGCGCAGAGGTGCGCCCCGATCGGATTCTCCGGCGTGCGCGTGGCACGGAGCTCGTCCTTGTCGGTCAGCGGCAGCTGCGTGATCTCCGCGAGCCCGTCTGACGTGTCGGAATCCGCCAGCTTCGCGCGATAGAACGGCGAGCGCTCGAGCAGATACTCCAGCTGGCTGCGGAAGCTCTCGTCGTCGACGGCGAGCTGCTCGTCCCACGGGAGCCGTTCGGCGTCATCCATCCCGGTACTCGACGGCCTCCTCGGCGGCGCGAGCCAGCAGGAACCCCAGGGGCTGCTCCTGCTCCTCCGCGCAGTGCGCGAGGAGGCTCGCGGTCCGGGCGAGGATCGGGACGGCCTTGACCACGTCGGCTCGGAACCCGAGGTCCAGCAGCACCGCCGCGATCGGCATCGCCACGTTCATCGTGAGCCGAACCTCGTCGCGAAGCTCACGCGCAAGCGCGACGTGCTGTCCGCTGATGCCGCGCTCGTCGGCGAGCTCGAGGATCCGCTCGGCGCGCGGGTCGACGGGCTTGTGAACCGGGTGGCCGAATCCGGGGATCTTCCGCCCTGAGGCCCGGAACCCCTCGACGATTCGCTTCGGGTCGCCGCCTGCCGCGAGCAGCCGGGCGCATTCCTCCGAGGTGCCGAGCAGGACCGGCCCGGCGCCGAGGATCCCCGCGGCGACGGCGCCGTGCAGCGAGCGCGGATCGGCCGCGAGCGTCATCCGCGCGGCCACGTTGCTGGGCATCAGGCCGTGCTCCGCGATCGCGACGAGCAGCAGGTCGAGGAAGTAGCGCTGGTCCTCCGTCGGCTCCTCGCCGGTGAGCAGCAGGTGGAAGTACTCGGTGAAGGTCAGCCGGCCCATCAGGTCGCCGGTCAGGTCGCGTCCGCGCACCTCCACACGGTCGGGGTACGCCCGGGCGATGCGGCTGCGCGGATGCTCAGCCAAGCTCGGCTCCCACTAGGCGCGCTCCGGCGACCATTGCCTGCAGCTTGCCGAATGCACGGTCGCGCGGGAGGTACTTCATCCCGCAGTCGGGGGCGACGACGAGCCGTTCGGGGGGCACGACCTCGAGCGCGCGCCGGATGCGACCCGCGACGACCTCAGCCGTCTCCACCTCGCTGGAGCCCAGGTCGAGCACGCCGAGCACGATCGTCTTGCTCGGGAGGTCGCGCAGGACCTCCGGATCGAGATCCGGTTGCGCCGCCTCCAGCGACAGATGCGTCGCGCGGCACGCGTCGAGCTCGCGGAGGAACGGATAGCCCGACGGCCGGTCGTGGACGATGTGCGCGTAGCCGAAGCACGTGTGGAGGACGGTGTCGCCCTCGATGCTCTCGAGCGCGCGGTCGATCGCCTCGAGCGCGTACTCGCGCGCCGGTTCGGGACGGGCCTGGAGGTACGGCTCGTCGATCTGCACGAGGTCGGCGCCGGCCGCCTTCAGGTCTCGCAGCTCCTCGTTGACTGCTTCTGCGTACGCGAGCGCGAGGCTCCGTTCGTCGGGGTAGTAGTCGTTCTGGGCCTGCTGCGTCATCGTGAACGGCCCCGGAACGGTGATCTTGATCCGGCGGTCCGTGATCGAGCGGAGAAACTCGACGTCGCGCACTTCGACCGGCCGCGTGCGGCGGATCGGCCCCACCACTTTCGGGACGGGGTTCTCGTGACCTGTGCGATCGAGCGCGACGCCGGGCTCGTCGAGGTCGACGCCGTCGAGCGCGGTCGCGAACCGGTTCGAGT
>JALZOQ010000008.1 GCA_030913835.1 Actinomycetota bacterium
GCGGATACCTGGGCCGGCCGCTCGGCGGAGCTCGGCGCGAGCGACGATGCAGAGACGCAGATGCTCTGGCGGCAGGTGAGGGCGAAGGTGCTCGCGCGTCGCGGCGAGCACGCGGAGGCGGAGCGGCTCGCCCGCGAGGCCGTCGCGATCGGCGAAGACACCGACATGCTGGACGCGCAGGGAGATGCGTACGCCGACCTCGCCGAAGTGCTCCAGCTCGTCGGGAAGGCTGACGAGGCAGCCGCCGCGCTCGAGCAGGCGCTCGAGCGCTACGAGCGCAAGGGCAACCTCGTCTCGACGCAACGCGCGCAGACGCGACTCGCCGAGCTCCGGCACGCAGCGCCGCGATGAACGTCGTCGTACCGAATGCAGGGCGCTGGTCTCGAAACCCTCCGTTTCGACCGCATCCAGCCGACGAGTTCAGCCGGGAGCAAGCGAAAGTCGAATGGCGTAACGAAATGCAATCGATGCGCTCGAACGCTCGCGAGCGCTCCGTCTGCGCACTGGCGCAATCGCTGGCGCGCACGTCGCACACCGCGAGCAGAACTGCCAGTTTTGCAGGCACTTCCCAGAAAAGGCACGCAACTTCCTAAACCGCGTTGCGCTGGTTCGATTCCGGCCGGGGGCATCGGTGCCGATCAGTGCCCACACGAACAAGTCGCCTGACGGCCGCGCCGACAGCGCGGCACCGGCTTAGCCACCCGGAGGCAGACGTCGGTCCCGGCGTTCGAGGATCCGGCGCCGAAGCGCGCTGACCTGGTTCGGCGACGGGTCGTAGGTAGTCGGGTAAGGCGGCTCGACGAGATCCCGACGATCCTGCCGTGCGACCATTTCCTCGACGCTGCACACGACTTCCGCGGGAACACCTACCGCGACGACGCCCGCCGGAACGTCACGCGTCACCACCGCACCTGCTCCGATCACGGACCCGTCGCCGATCGTGACACCCGGCATGACAATCGCGCCGTAGCCGACAAAGACATTGTCCCCGATGGTTACGGGGCGCACGAGGTACTTCCCGGTGTGAACGAGCAGGCTCGCGTCGTGAGTCAGGATCATCGCGGCCGGCGCGACGATGCAGCCGCATCCGATCGTGATGAGATCCGGCGCGATGCCGTCGAGGGACTCACGCGGGCAGACCGTTCCCTCCCCGATTTCAGCCTCACCCACGCTCGCTCGCCGCCGCATCCGGTCGAGGACGCGTCGGCCGATCACCTCACGCTCCCGGCCGCTGCTTTCGTCCCGAGCGGTCGTGCGGGTACACCGACCGCCACCGCGTCGTCAGGAACGTCCTCGATCACGGCCGCCCCGGCGCCGACTCGGGCGCGATCACCGATCCGGACGCACTGCACGACGCTCGCGCCGATGCCAATGTGGCAGCGGGCACCGATCTCGCACTCGCCGCTGACGTGCACGCCCGGCGAAAGATGAGCGAACGTGCGAACGACGGTGTCGTGGTCGACGCTACAGCTGGTGTTCAGGATGGCGTGCTCCTCGACGACGGCGCCAACATTGACCACGACGCACGGCATCACAACCGTCCCCCGACCAATAGGTACGTCGCGAGCGATCTCCGCTGATGGGTCGATGAGCGTCACGAGCGAGACCCCTGCCTGGAGGGCGAGCGCCGTCAGTTGCTCGCGGTCGAAATTGTCGCCCACGGCGACGAAGCCCTTGTGTAGGCCTTGCTCGACCAGCGTGGGCAACCGCTCTCGGCCGCCGGTGATCGAGACTCCGCGAAAGGACGTGCCCGGCGGCGCTCGGTCGTCGAGCACCTCCACGACCTCGTAGATGCCCTGTCGTTCGATCACCTCGAAAACCGAGCGTCCGTGACCGCCGGCGCCGAGGAGGAAGATCGGGGTGCGCCCATTTCGGGCTGCGGGCTGGGCCACGGCCGCCATGGCGTTCATGGTAAAGGCCCCGGACGAGCGCGCCGAAGGCCGCGCAGCCTGTGGAGGACCAGGACGTAGTCGTCGAGCTCGGCACGGCCGGGCCGCAGCCTTTTCAGCGTCGGCTGCCCACTCTCCCGCTGGAGGAAAAGGCCGGCGAGAGTCGCGCTCGCGCAGTAGGCGATCGTCGAAGCCAGCGCCGCACCCGTGGCGCCGAACGGTGGAATCAGCGCGAGGTAGAGCCCGATCGAAATGGGCGCGAGGGTCAGGCCGCTTGTCAATGCGTAACCCGGCCGCCCCCGCCCAGCGAGCGAGGCGTAAAGCGCGCCGGCAAGCCCGAGCGCCGCCGCCCCCGGCAGGAGGACGAGCCCAGGCACCCTGGCAGGGGCAAAGCGCGCACCGAAGATCGGCTCGAGGAGCAGGAGCAGAAT
>JALZOQ010000094.1 GCA_030913835.1 Actinomycetota bacterium
GCGCGGTAGAGCTCGTGGCCCGACGCGCCGCCGCGCACCGCGGCGATCGCCTCGTCGAGAGCCTGCTTGACGAGGCGGTGATACTCGGCGAGCTCCTCGGGCGGCTCGCCCACGCAGTACGTGCGGGTCATGTCGGCGTGGCAGCCGGTCTCGCGGTCCCTGGGCCAGAGGTCGATCACGATCGGCTCGCCGGACTTGATCTCACCCGATCCCATGTCGTGTCCGACCGCGGACTGCGGGCCGTGCGAGACGATGAACTCGTCCGCGACGCAGCCGTGGTCGGCGAACTTGTCGGCGATCGCCCGCTTGACACGCTCGACCGTCAGCGGCTCGCCGTCCACTTCGAGCCCACCGCCGTTCGGAGTCGCAGCGCGTAGCAGCTCCACCGCGGCCCGCATACCCGCGTCCGCGGCCTTCTGCGCTCGCCGGATCCCGGCCAGCTCCTCTTCGTTCTTGACGCGGCGACGCTGCGCGAAGAATTCGCGGTCCGGCTCGAGGACGATCCCCTCGGCGCGCAGTCGATCGGCCAGCTCGATCGGAAACGCCGCCGGAACCTTCGCGTTCTCGATCCCGAGCTTGCGAGTCGCGCGGACCGCGATCTCGAGCGGGATCTCGTAGTGACTCATCGCCCCTTCGGCGACGAGGTCGTCCTGGCCGAAGTCCTCGGGCGGCAGCAGCTCGAGGTGCGGTGCAACCTCGCGGACCCGGGGCATCTCCATTGCGGAGATCACCAGGGTCTGCTTGCCGTCGCGCTCGGCGTAGAAGAACGGATCGCCGATCATCAACGGAACCTCATGGCGAAGCTCCGGCGAGCGAACGGTGTCGCCGTAGATCAGAACGTCGGGCACGGTCGCGGATCCTACATTGCCGCGAGCGAGCGCTCGGCGGCCGCCTTCACGCCCTCGCCGAAGCTCGGGTACGTGTGGTGGGCTCGGGCGAGGTCGTCAACCGTGACGCCCAAGCGCAAAGCGGGCGCCAGGCCCTGCACGACGTCGCTCGCGCCGCGGCAGACCACGTGGATCCCGAGCACCTTCCGGCTCCCGGGGTCGAAGACGAGCTTGTAGAGACCGTGCTTCGCGTCGTAGTACTGGGCCCGCGTCACGCTCGTCAGCGGATGCGTGGCCGTTCCGAACGAGAGCCCTCGCTCGCGCGCGGCCTCCTCGCTCAGCCCGACGCTAGCGAGCTCGGGGTCGGTGAAGATCGCCGTCGGGAGCGCTGAGTAGTCCGCGGCGGGGGCGTCGTCCGTGAACATGTCCAGCACGGCGAGCCGCGCCTCGTACTGTGCGATCGGCGTGAACTGGTAGCGCGTCGCCACGTCGCCCGCCGCCCAGATGCCCGGGACGTTCGTGCGCATGTGCTCGTCGACCACGACGCCGCGGCGCTCGTAGGCGACCCCGACTCGGTCGAGATCGAGGTGCTCGACGTCGGGCTTGCGCCCCGTCGCGACGAGGACCTGGGCCACCCGCAGCTCGCGTCCCGTGTCGAGGGTCGCGACGATCTCGGTGCCGGCGCGCGCGAAGCAGGTCGCACTCGTGGAGGTCAGGATCTCGATCCCGTCGTCCTCGAGCGCTTTTGCGACCTCCGCGGCCGCCTCTGCATCGGAGCGCGGCGAGATGCGCTCGGCCGTCTGCACGAGGGTTACCCGCGAGCCGAAGCGGGCGAAGATCTGGGCGAACTCGACGCCGACCGGCCCAGCGCCGAGCACGAGCAGCGACTCGGGAACCTCCTCGAGCTCGAGCGCCGTCACGTGATCGACGAATCCGACCTCGGCGAGACCTTCGATCGGTGGAACTGCCGTGCGCGAGCCGGTGGCGATCAGGATCCGGTCGGCGGTGAGGTCCTCTGCTCCGACGCGCAGAGTCTGCGCATCGACGAACCTCGCGACGCCGTCGAACGTCGAAAACCCGGCCGCGCGCAGACGCTCGACCCACTGCTCCTGCGTCGCGCGAAGCGCGTCCTTCCGCGCCTTGACCCGCGCCAGGTTCGCGCGCGCCGGGCCGACCTCGATCCCGATTTTCTCCGCAAGCGTCTGGATGTCGTGCAGGAGGTCCGCCGCGACGAGGTACGCCTTCGTTGGGCGGCAGGCCACGTTGGGGCAGTCGCCGCCCCAGCGGGTGCTCTCGACGAGGGCGACGCGTGCGCCGAACTCGTCCTTGGCTTTCCTCGCAGCGTCCCGTGCAGCCGAACCGCCGCCGATCGCAATCAGGTCGAAGCGCTCTGGGCTCATGGCGGCTTGGACGCCCGCGACACATCGTTCGTTACGCCCGGGTAGATTCCGGGCGTGGCCGAGCTCGCCACCGAGGACGCGCAGCTGGTCAGCGCGCTGCGGGCCGGAGACGAGGCGACGTTCGCGCGGCTGGTCGCGGAGTGGTCGGGCTCGATGCTGCGCGTCGCTCAGATCTACGTCTCCAGTCGAGCAGTGGCCGAGGAGGTCGTCCAGGAAACGTGGCTGTCGGTAATCCGCGCGCTGCCGCAGTTCGAAGGGCGCTCGCTGCTCCGCACCTGGGTCTTCCGCATCCTCACGAACACGGCGAAGACACGCGCTCAGCGGGAAGGCCGCACGGTCCCGTTCTCGGCGCTCCGCGACCCGGGACGAGTGCCCGAGCCCGCTGTAGACGGGGACCGCTTCCTCGACGCCGCGCACGCCCGGTGGCCCGGCCACTGGGCCTCGCCGCCAACGCGCTGGGACACGCTGCCGGAGGAGCGCCTGCTCGGCGAGGAGACGCGCCAGGTCATCGAGCGCGCGATCGACGGGCTGCCGCCGAGCCAGCGCGCGGTGATCACGCTTCGCGACGTCGAGGCCTGGAGCGCGGAGGAGGTCCGTAACGCCCTCGAGCTCTCAGAGTCCAATCAACGCGTGCTCCTGCACCGTGCGCGCGCCAAGGTGCGCAGGGCGATCGAGGAGTACGCGGAGGAATCGTGAGCACGGTCGAAGCACTCAGCTGCCAGGAAGTCGTCGAGCTGGTGACGGACTACCTCGAGGGAGCCCTCGAGCCGGAGGAGCACGCCCTCGTCCAGCAGCATCTCGCCGGCTGCACGAAGTGCGACGCGTACCTCGACCAGATCAGGACGACGATCCGCCTCGTCGGGCGCGTCGACGTGTCCTCGCTCTCGGCCGAGGCGCAGCACGCGCTCGTCGAAGCCTTCCGCGGCTTCTCACCCCGCGCCTAGAGTTCCAGCATGGAACCCGAGGGGCCGCGCCCGGGACAGATCCTGCTCGAGGACGAGGAGCTCGTCGAGGAGGAGGACCTGTGGACAGACGACTCCGACGCCGACCATTCAGGCTGGTTCTGCGTCTCGACCGATCCGTTTCCCTGCCCGGCCACCGCGTGTGGGTTCGTTGCCGACTTCATGACCGCGGCGCACCTGATCCTCGTCTGGAAAGAGCGCGACGATCCCAATCTGCTTCGCCACGCTCAGCGCGCGATGGAGGTGGGGCGCAATCCCCACGTGACCGAGTACCGGTCCTCCTTTGGCCCGAGCGCGTCGTACTACGCGTGGGAAGCAGCCGGCCGGCCGGTACACGGGATTCGCTCGCGGTGATCGAGGCCGGCTGGGGCACGTGGCCGACGCTGTCGGTCGGGGCGGAAGAGGAGCTGATGATCCTCGACGCGGGAACGTTCGACCAGGTCGGCGAGGTGGACAAGAT
>JALZOQ010000133.1 GCA_030913835.1 Actinomycetota bacterium
GGCCGGCGGGCGGGAACACGCACGCCTCGGGGTGGGCGCGGCGGCCGCTGGGCGCGCGCGGCGCCGCCGGGCACGATCATCGTCGCGTCGGCGTCGGGCTCGACCGGAAGCTCGGCCAGGCAAGCCGACAGCTCCGCGACGAGCTCGTCCATCGACGTGAACCGCTGTTCCGGCTCCTTCGCGAGCGAGCGCTGGACGGCGGCGGCAAGCCGCGGCGGAATCTCCGCTCGCTGCTCGCGCAGGTCGGGCACCGGATCGTTGATGTGCTTCATCGCCACGGCGACGAAGCTCTCTCCCGGGAACGGCACCTCGCCGGTCAGCAACTCATAGAGGACGACGCCGAACGAGTAGACGTCGGTTTGGGGGGTGATGTCGCCGCCGCTTGCCTGCTCGGGCGCGATGTAGGCCGACGTGCCGAGCACGGTCCCGGTCTGCGTGACACCCACGTCGACGTCGATCGAGCGCGCGATGCCGAAGTCGGTCACCTTGGCCTGGTCGTCGCCGTTCATCAGCACGTTCTGGGGCTTGACGTCGCGATGGACGAGGCCCTGCGAGTGCGCGAACGCGAGCCCGCGGCCGATCTGCAGCGCCAGCTCGAGCGCGCGCCGGAGCGGCAGGGGCCCCTCACGCGAGACGACCTCCTTCAGGTTCTCGCCCTCGACGTACTCGAAGACGATGAACTGGCGGCCGTCGTCGTCCCCGCGGTCGATGACCGTGACGATGTTCGGATGCGAGAGCTGGGCGACCGAGCGGGCCTCGCGGCGGAACCGCTCGACGAAGTCCTCGTCCGAGGAATGGTGCGGGTGCAGGATCTTCAAGGCGACGAGGCGCTCGAGCAGGCGGTCGCGCGCCTTGTAGACGCTCGACATCCCCCCGGTGCCCACAAGCTCCTGGAGCTCGTAGCGCTCTGCGATCACCTCGTCCGTCACGGAACCGGAGATGATTCCCGGCTCGCGGCCTGGGCTAACCGAGCGACACTTCGAGTGACGCTTCCCACACTCCGAGCGCCTCGTCGAGCTCTGCGTCGGTGAGGACGAACGGCGTCAGCACGCGAATGCAGTTCGAGTAGATCCCGGACTTCAGCAGGAGGAGCCCCCGCTCGGCGGCAGCGTCGACGACCGCGCTCGCGGTGTCGGCCGCCGGCTCCTTCGTGGCGGGATCGCGTACGAGCTCGATCGCGAGCATCGCACCGAGCCCCCGCACGTCGCCGATCTGCGGCCAGCGCTCCTGCCAGCTCTCCATGCGTGAGCGCATCGCCTCGCCCAGCTGCGCCGCGCGCTCCACGAGCCCGTCCTCCTCGAACGCGTCGAGCACGGCTAGCGCAGCGGCCTGCGCCACCGGGTTCCCGACATAGGTGCCGCCGATCGCGGAGTCGGCAGGCGCATCCATGATCTCCGCCTTGCCGAGTACGCCCGAGAGGGGAAGCCCGCCGGCAATCGACTTGGCGATCGTCATGAGGTCGGGCTCGACGTCGTAGTGCTCGATCGCGAACATCGTCCCCGTGCGCCCGAAGCCCGTCTGCACCTCGTCGACGACCAGAACGATCCCGTGCTCGTCGCAGATTCGACGCACGCCCTGGATGAACTCGCGCGGGGCGACGACGAAGCCGCCCTCGCCCTGCACCGGCTCGATCACGATGGCGGCCACCGACTCGGCAGCGACCGTGGTCACGAGCGCGCGCTCCAGCGCCTCGAGCGCGGTGCGCGCGTCGGGCCCGCGGTAGTCGTTCGGGAACGGGACGCGATAGACCTCCGGCGAGAAGGGCCCGAGCCCGGCCTTGTACGGGTGCGTCTTCGACGTCATGGACATCGAGAGCAGCGTCCGCCCGTGGAAGGCGCCCTCGAAGCAGATGACCGCCGGCCGCTTCGTGTACGAGCGCGCGAACTTGATCGAGTTCTCGACCGCCTCGGTGCCCGCGTTGAAGAACGCAGCCTTCGCCGGCCCGCGGAAGGGCGCCAGCTCGAGCAGGCGCTCGGCGAGCGTGACGTAGACCTCGTAGGGGACGATCGTGAAGTCGGTGTGGCTGAAGCGATCGAGCTGCTCCTGCGCGGCCTGCACGACGCGCGGGTTCGAATGGCCGACGTTCAGGCAGCCCACGCCCCCGGTGAAGTCGATGAACGTGTTGCCGTCGACGTCGGTGAGCGTCGCACCGTGGCCCTCGGCGATCACGAGCGGGAAGTTGATGGAAAGCGGGTCCGCGATCACGCGCTCCTTCCGCTCCAGAATCTCGCGGGAGCGCGGCCCCGGAACCTCGGTCTTGAGCTCGATCGTCTTGGTGGTAGCCATACGCTGACGATACAGCAGCTGCATGAGTGCATAACGAACTTGCAGGAGGGCCCACAAGAGGTTGAAACGGCCCGGTCCCTCTGCTCATGTCGCGGTTGACACGAACGGAGGAGACCCGATGACCGCACGCCTCGGCCCGTTCGCCATCATCGCGCTCGCGGCGCTCGCATTCGCAGTGCCAGCCTCGTCTCGCACAGAGGCCCGGACCGCGACCACCATCTCCGGCACGATCACGCTCCAGGCCGTCGACGTGACGCAACGCTGCGCGTTCGCGCCCGGCAGCAAGACGACGACCGTGGTCCGGAAGGTCCGGAAAGCGGTCTGGAGGAAGGTGAGGGGCAAGCGAAAGAAGGTCTTCGCGTTTGTCCGGAAGCCAGTGCGGGTGACCGTGCCGCTGCTGAACGCGCGCTGCGGCCAGGCCGGCCAGTTCCAGGGCCAGCCCGCGGTGGCAGGAGCCGCCTACAACTGGCCCTGACGACGAAGGGCCGCCAGGTGCCGATCGGCACGCCGACCGCTGCCTCGGCCCAGGGCGAGACCAAGGGAACCTGGACGGTCAAGTCCGGCACCGGCTCTTACACCGGAGCGACCGCGACCCCCCGTTTTTCACGAACCGCAACTACGAGGTCGTCTTCGGCGACGAGGCCGAGATCCGCACGTTTGAGGATCGGTGGGCTGGCGGCATCCTCCACTACATCGAGTGGATGCGCGAGCGAATGCTTCCGCTGCACCACGTTCTGAAGCCGACGGGGTCGCTCTACCTCCAGCGTCTTCGGCCAGGTCACGGACGGCATGGACGTCGTCGACAAGATCTCCGGGCTCCCGCGCGACGCGCGCGACAAGCCGCAAGAGCCGGCGACGATCGACCGAGTAGAAGTAGGCGCCGGGTAGCCGAGCTGGCCGGAGCTAGGGAGCCGTGACGGCGCGGATTCGCGCAGCGCCACGGCTGTTCTCGGCCCATACGACTCGACGGCCTTCGATCGAAGGCCCGACCGGCGTCGTCCGGGCCGTCGCGAGCACCGTGACGGCGCCCGTCCTCGCGTCCAGCTGGCGGATCACGCGACCCACCGCGAAGACGACGGTGCGGCCAGCGGCTGCAACGTGCCGGACGCTCGACGAAACGGCGGCCGCTATGCGGAATCGGCCGTTCAGGTTGTAGAGCTCGACGCGTACGCCCGGATCGTGGTTCACGACCAAGGCGACGTAGTCCGCGCCGAGCGCGATCGTGCTCGCGTGGCCGTCGATCGTGAAACCCTTGATCAGCCGGCCACTGAGGACATCACGGATCTCCAC
>JALZOQ010000142.1 GCA_030913835.1 Actinomycetota bacterium
GTCATCGACTGCCCGCCGAGCTCGAAGAAGTTGTCGTGCACTCCGATCTGCGGCAGGTCGAGGACGTCTGCCCAGACGCTGGCCACGACCCCCTCGACCGCGGTGCGAGGAGCGACGAACTCCCCGAGGTCCGGCCGCCCGGCGGGGGGCTCCGGCAGGGCGTTGCGATCCACCTTGCCGGTCGACGTGTACGGCACGGCCTCGAGGGCGACGAACGCGGCGGGCACCATGTAGTCGGGGAGGCGCTCCGCGACCACCTGCCGCAGCTCGGCCGTCGTCGGCGGACGGGCAGGATCGGCGGGCAGGAAGTAGCCGACGAGCACCGGCTCCGACTCGAGCGCCCGTACGGCAGCGATGCCCTGGCGAACCCCGGGATGGCCTTCCAGCGCCGCCTCCACCTCGCCTAGCTCGACTCGGTACCCGCGGATCTTCTGCTGGGCGTCGTCTCGCCCAACGAACTGGATGATCCCCCCGGGCAGCATCCGCGCGAGATCCCCGCTGCGATATGCCCGGGCGCCCGGCTCCGAGCCGAACGGATCTGGCACGAAACGGCTCGCAGTCAGCGCCGGGTCGCCGATGTATCCGCGGGTGACGCCCGCGCCGCCGGTCAGCATCTCACCGGTCTCCCCGGGCGCCACCGGCTCGATGTCGTCGTCCACGAGGTGGACGGCGACGTTCGGGAACGGGCGGCCGATCGGCGTGAGCTCGTGCGCCGCGTAAGGGCCGAGGTCGCCGTCGAAGCGGGCCGTATCGATGCTCGTCTCGGTCGCGCCGAAGGACTGCAGGCACCGCGTGCCCTCTCCGCACAACCGCTTGAGCCTGTGGTGCTCGCGCACGTACCAGCGATCCGAGCTGACGACGGCGATCCGCAGGAACGACAGGGATTCGCCCTTCTCCTCGAGCCACGTGAGGAGGGGCCTCACGATCACCGGGACGAACTCGACGAAGCGGACGTGCTCCTCGCGCATGAGCGTGTGCAGCCGGGGCGGGGACGTGACGACGTCAGTCGTGCACAGCACGAGCTTCCCGCCTGAGCAATGCGCTCTGATCACGTCGGCGTGGAAGACCGCGAACGCGAAGCTCGTCACCTGGCAGTGGCTGTCGACCCCGTCGCGCAGCCGGAATTCGTCCTCCCAGAAGCGGTACGCGTTGACGAGGCCACGATGCGGGAGGACGACGCCCTTGGGCTTGCCGGTCGATCCCGAGGTGAAGATGACGAGGGCGGCGTGATCGGGCTGCGGGCTGCGGGCCGGATTCGAGCTCGGACGCTGCTCTCGGTCGTCCGGCGCGTCGAGCGCGACGACGGCATGCGGCCCAGGCGGCACCGTTCCTCGGAGCTCCCCTGTCGTGATCACCGCGTCGAGGCGCGCTGCGGCCACGCTCGCCTCGATCCTCGCCGGAGGGAAGTGCACGTCGAGCGGCACGTACGCGGCGCCCGCCTTGAGCGCAGCCCAGAGCGAGACGACGGCGTCGAGGCCGGGCTCGAGCAGGATTCCCACCATGCTTTCGGGGCCGATGCCCAGCTCGACGAGCCGGTGTGCGAGTCGGTTCGCCTCGGTGTTCAACTCCCCGTAAGTGATCCGCGTCGCGCCGGCGACTGCCGCAATCGCCTCAGGGCTGCGCTCGGCGGCGCGCTCGAACAGATCGGGAAGGCACGTGTTAGCCCGCACGGCGCTCCCGCCCTCCCGCGATCACAGCGCGAAGTACGCGCGTTCCAACTGAACCGTCGTTCCAGGAGCCGGATATCGGACGAGCGCGGTCCAGCCGTGCTCCTCGAGGGGCGCCGACTCCCCCAGGTCCTCCCAAAGCGCAGCGGAGAACCGAGGCGTCACGGGCGCTGCGAGGATCGCCAGCGTCCGGGCTGCGGCTAGCTCCAGGGCCATCGCGGTTCGGAACATGTCTCCCCCGCTGTGAACTTCCGCCCAGCGGGCTTCGGCCGCGCCGAACTGCGACGACTCCCGCACGAGCTCGTTGAGCACGCGGACGAGCCGTGCAGGCGAGAACGATTGCACCGAGAGGTGCTGCTCGGCTCGTGCGCACCAGGTGCGCAACTCGGACTCGAACAACCGATGCTGCTCGGTCCAGAGCCCCGTGTCGGGGACGGCCCCGTCGAAGTGCACGCCCAGCTTCGCCCCGAGTCCGTGCAGCCAGCCTTGCCAGCCATCGACGAGGTCGCGTTGCACCGTCGCCTCGAAGTCGGCCTTGACGAAGTTCGTCTCCACGAGCTCGGGACGCGTGTAGCAGAGGTAGTAGCGCAGCAGGTCCGAGGGAACGGAGCCGACGGAGTCCAGCACGGAGACGAGGTGGTTAGAGCTCGTCGAGAACTTCCGCCCGTCGAGCCGGTAGAACTCGTTGGTGACGAACGTGCTCGGTGGCTTGCCCTCCTCGTCAGTGGCGAGGTACAACGCGGTGAGGAGCATCGCCTTGAAGTAGCCGTTGTCGAAGCCGAAGAACTGGACGACCTCGACGTCCGAGTCGGCGAGGAAGCCGTTTTCCCCGACGGTCCAGCCGTGTTCCTCGCTCAGGTCGGCGGCGACCTCGAGGTAGAGCGCAGCCACCTCAAGCCAGCTCCAGATGACCTGTCCCTCGAATCCGGGAACGGGCACCGGAATGCCCCAGTCCGACTCGTGCGTGACGCTGATCGTCGGCAGCGGGTCGGTGAGCATGCGCTCGCACAACGTCCGTAGATGCGTGCTCATGCGTGCGCGACTGGCGAAGTCCTGCAGTTGCTCACGGTATTCCTCCAGCGGAAACACGACGCGTTCCTGCGACCGCCGCACGGGTGCCTGCTCGCAGATGTTGCAGATCGGGTCGACGAGGTCCGCGCACTCGTTCGGCCGCCCACACTGCTCGCAGCCGTTTCCGCTCGTGCCGGCGTTGCAGTGCGGGCATCGTCCCCGCACATACACCTCGAACAGATGCCGCTCGCACCGGGTGCAGAACAGGGTCGGCACGACCTCGCGTCGCAGCTTGCCCGACTCGTACAGGCGCGCGAAGAAGTCGGCCGTACGTTGCCGGTGCGAGTCCGACTCGGCCGGCCGCACGAAAAGATCCAAGTCCACGTCGGCCGCTTGGAGCGCTTCCCGGATCCGGCCCATGTACAGGGCAGTCGTCTCCTGAACCGACTTCCCGAGCTGGCGGGCCTTGTGCTCGACGTACGTCTGGTGGTCGTCCGTTCCCGTCACGAAGCGGGCGTCGGCCCCGCGGGCACGCATGGAGCGCGCCCAGATGTCGCCGGCGAGGTACGGACCGGACAGGTGGCCCAGGTGGAGATCGCCGTTCGGCGTCGCGGGCGTCGCGAAGGCCAGGATGGGAGCATGCGCGCGCACGCTCTCGGAGAGTGCCGCGTCGGTCTTGGCTCGGGCTTCGTCGTCGGCCCAGTAGACGGTGATGAAGACGAGGTCTTCGTCGGCATCCGCGGGGTTGTGAATCGAGTGGTGGAGGAGCGGGTCGAGGTAGATCGTGTCGCCTTCCACGACCTCCGCGTCCTCGCCGTCGACGGTCACGACGCCACGCCCTCGCGTGACAAAGTAGGCCTCCGTCTCCCGGTGCATGTGCCGGTCGCTCGTGGCCCCCGGCTTGACGACGCACCAGTGCGCGGTGAACGGCGCCGGCGTGGGCTCGTTGGTCGGCACGGCGTCCGAGACGAGGATCTTCCCGTACTCCTCGAGATCGTCG
>JALZOQ010000163.1 GCA_030913835.1 Actinomycetota bacterium
ACGATGACCTCGTCGAGGAGACCCGCGTCGGCGAACTGACCCGCCAGGTCTCCCCCGCCGACGATCCAGACGTTCCGCTCGCCCGCCGCGCTCGTCATCGCCTCATGCACGGCTGCGACGTCCGCGCTCGTGAACTCGATCGGTGCGTCGGGGACGACCGGCAGGTTCCGGTGCGTGAAGACCCAGCACGGAACGTCGTACGGCCACGTCCAGTCCGCCGGATCCTTGTCCGCAAACTCGTGGTCGAGGATCCATTCGTACGTGGTCGAGCCCATCGCCAGCGCCCCGACGCGGGCGATGAAGTCGCCGTAGTTCAGCGGCCCGGCCTCGTCGCGCGCACGCGTGAACAGCCAATCCAAGGAGTTGTCGGGATCGGCGATGAAGCCGTCGAGCGTGGTCGCCGTGTAGTACTGAGTGAGGCTCAGGACGTCATGCGCGTCGCGACGTTGTACTTCGTCACCGACGTACGCCGCCCCGGCGTGTCCGAGGCCGGCATCGCGTTCAGAATCTCGTCGCCCTGGTTGTAGTCGTCCTCGTTGTCGAAGAAGACGATCGCGACCGCCTTGTCTGCCTCGGCGTCGTGCAACACGATGATCTCCGTCGAGTTGAGTCCCTCCGGCTGCTCCTGCCCCTGCATCTCCCGGTCCATCTCGTCCATACGGGCCTTGTCGATCCCTTCGAAGGTCACAACACGTGCGAGCGCCATCTCAGCCTCCCAGTCGATTGCGCTCAGACCCTACGCCTTCCTGGCATAGGATCGCCCTGACGTGCTACAGGAGGAGGAACGATGTACGGACGGCTGATCGAGGTCGAGGGGGTCGACCCGTCCAAGCGCGAGGAAATCCTCGGGATCATGCGGGAGAAGATCATCCCCGGGCTGAAGGAGATCGACGGCTTCGCCGGCTTCATCTCGCTCGTCGACGAGGAGAACCGCCGTGCGCGGTCCGTCGTGCTCTGGGAGACGAAGGAGAGCGCGGACGAGGCGGAACGCCAATTCGGGCCGAAGCGCGAGGAGATCGTGCGCGGTATGGGCGGCACAGTGCGGTCGGCGGACCTCTACGAGGCGCCGATCGTCGAGGTGATCGCCGGAGTGCATGCGTAGAGACGATGCGGGCCCCTGACAGGGCCCGCATTCTCTCTTTCACATCAGCGCGGTCGGGCGAACGCGCCGGCCAGACTACAAGCGGGCGCTTGGCGCGCGGCGCGCGTTTCCGGGCTTCCTTGACCTGCCGAAGCTCACGGATGACCTGAAGCTCGCGCTCGGTCCGCACGTGCCGCGTCTCGAATTGGGTCAGGTTCGGGTACATCCGTGCCTCCGTCGTTTGCTTGCCCCAATCGTCGCCGTCGCCGCGCGGCAGCGGAAGGCGGGAGACCCGCTTTTGCGCGTGCGGGAAACCGCCGACTGTGAGGGCGGTGGGCTACTCGAGACCGGCGAGAGCGCGCCGCGCTGCGGGGCTGAGCGGCGCCGGCCGGCCGGCGGCGTCGACGTGGACAGCGGTGTGCCGTCCGCGGATGCAGACTTCGCCGTCGCGGCGGATCTCCCAGCCGTACGTGATCGAGCTCGTCCCGACGCGCTCCGGAGCCAGCTCGAGCTCGAACTCGTCTTCGAAGCGCAGGACCGCGAGGTACTCGGCCTCCACCGAGCGCCGCGGGTAGTCGGCCCAGTCCTCCAGGAGCCCGAGCGACCGCAGCAGCGCCGTCTCGCCTGCCTCCGCCCACCGGAACGCGGCGGTGAAATGGATCCGGCCGCCCGCGTCCGTGTCGATCCACGCGACCCGGGACCGAGAGACGTGACGAGGCGCGTCGCTCAGCGTGGCTGCGGCACGATGCGGATGTACGGTCGCGGCGACTCCCAGCCTTCCGGATAGGTCTCCTTGGCCTCGTCGTCCGAGACCGAGCCGGCGATGATCACGTCGTCGCCCTGCTGCCAGTTCACCGGCGTCGCGACCTTGTGCTTGGCGGTCAGCTGCAGCGAGTCGATCACGCGCAGGACCTCGTCGAAGTTGCGCCCGGTGGTCATCGGGTAGACCAGGATCAGCTTGATCTTCTTGTCCGGGCCGACCACGAACACGTTGCGGACGGTCTGGTTGTCGGCCGGAGTACGGTCGCCGGGATCGCCGGAGACCTCGTTCGCGAGCATCCCGTACTGCTTCGACACGTTGAAGTCGGCGTCGCCGATGATCGGATAGTTGGGCGCCTCTCCCTGGGTCTCCTTGATGT
>JALZOQ010000020.1 GCA_030913835.1 Actinomycetota bacterium
GTCCCGGCATGCGCCTGGGCGAGGCGCTCGCGACGTGTCCGGGTCTAGTGCTGGTCGAGCAGGATCCGGCCACCGCGCGCGAGGAGTGGGAGGGAGTTCTCCGCCGGCTCGAAGATGCCGGCTTCGCAGTCGATTCAGCCGACCTCGGCTGTGTGTACTTCGAGACGCGAGGAGTCGAGCGTCTCTACGGCGGGCTCGAGGCCGCGCTCGAGCGCGCGCTCGCCGCCGTCGGCTCTGCCTGGGATCCACGCGTGGGCGCTGCCGAGCGCCGGTTCGCCGCACTCGCTGCGGCGAACGTCGCGCGCCCCGGGCAGGTTTTGATCGTCTCCGACGAGCGCACGCGCGAGTTCCTCGCGCCGCTGCCGCTCACGCTCCTCCCGCTCTCGCCCGAGCGTTACGCGGAGCTCGAGCAGCTCGGAGTGCGAAAGCTGGGACAGCTTGCCGGGCTCCCAGGCAGCGCCGTGGCCGAACGCTTGGGGCCGGACGGCCGGCGCGCCTGGGGTCTGGCGAGAGGCGGTAGGGCGGGGCGCGTCCGCGGACGGCGCCCGCCCGCCGAGATCGTCGAGGCGCTCGAGTTTCCGGAGGCTGTCGGCAACGAGCTGACGCTGCGACGCGCCTTCGGTGCGCTCCTCGACCGCGTGCTCGCTCGGCCGGAGCGGGAGGGTCGCTTCGCGCGCAAGGTTGCGATCGGGGCACGGCTCGTCGGCGGCGGCTCGTGGCGTCGAACGGTCACGCTCCGCGACCCGACCGCGGAGCGCGACCGGCTCAAGGCCGCGCTCGCCCCAAAGCTCGCCGAGCTGCCGGCGCCCGTGCTCGAGCTGCGCCTGGAGCTCGTCGCACTGACCGAGTCGCGCGGACAGCAGCTCGAGCTCGTCTGCGCCGAGGGCGAGGGGCTGCAGATGCAGTTGCAGGAGGGCCTGAAGCAGGTGTGCGCTAGCACCGGCTCCGGGTCAGTGTGCTCGGTCGTGGAGGTGGCGCCGTGGTCGCGGATTCCCGAAGCGCGCGCGTTGCTTCTACCGCGGGACGACTGAATGCTCCGCGTCCGGCGCTCGTCGAGGAAGAGTTCGACGGGACGCCGTGCCGCGTGAACCGCCAGCCGGTCGCGGCAGTGCGGGAGGAATGGCGTGTCGTCGACCGCTGGTGGACCGAGGACCCTGTCGACCGGCGCTACTTCGACCTCGTCCTCGAATCCGGCCAGCTCGCAGTCGTCTACCGCGACGGCGAGCTCAAGCGCTGGTTCACCCAGAAGGCGTGAGCGCGCATGCCCGTTGGGGCTACTGCGACCTGATCCGGCCGGCGAAGCCCGTGTCCGGCGCGTGGAAGTTGAGCAGCCTCGTATCGCCGGTCGGCCGCTGAATCCCGTGCTGAACGCCAAGCGGAGCTGCCATCACCGCGTTCTCGGACGCGGCTCCGGCGAGAAACTCGATCTCGCCCTCGAGGACGAAGAAGCCGTCGACGTGGTCCGTGTGGGCGTGGGGATCGACGCCCTCCCAGCCGGGCGTCACTGCGAGCTCCAGCAGAGACAGCTCCGGCGTATCGGCGAGGATCGTCACCGTCCGGTCGCCGCGCTCGAAACGCTCGCCCTCGCCGGGCAGGCAGACGACCGCGTCGCTCACCGGCCGGCCGCCGTCGGCGGGCGGGTCCCAGCTGTCCCACTCGAACTCCCGGTCGTCGCGCATCGCGCGCAAGAAGTCCGCGAAGCCGCCGTTCGGTGCGTGGAAGTTGAGGTAGACGGCGCGTGCATCGCTCTGGTTCGCGAACGTGTGCACGACGTTCGGCGGCGCGATCACGACCGACCCGGCCGGCGCTTGAACGACGTGCTCGCCGCTGGGCCCGAGCCCGAACTCGATCTCCCCCTCGACGATGTAGAAGCCGTCCGCGTGCTTCCGATGGACGTGCGGATCGGGCCCGCGCTCGCCGGCCTCGTACCGCGTCCACGTCATGACGAACTGAGGTTCGTCGACCAGGATGACAACGTTCCGCGCCTCGCTGTCGCTGATCGTCTCGCCTTCGTGGGCGGCTAGGAGAACGGCGTGGCCTACGTCGAGCTCCATGCCCATTCAGCCTATTCGTTCCTCGACGGCGCCTCACACCCGGAGGAGCTTGCGCTCGCTGCCGCCGAGCTCGGCTACGAGGCGCTCGCGCTGACCGACCACGACGGCGTGTGCGGCTCGCTCGAGTTTGCGCACGCGGCGAAGGCCGTCGGCATCCGCCCGATCACTGGCGCGGAGGCGACGCTTCGCGGCGGCTCGCACGTCACCCTGCTCGTCGAAACGCCGCGTGGCTACGTGAACCTCTGCCGGCTCCTCACGGCAGCGCACGCGGAAACCAGGCTGGGAGACGCTCTCGGTGATCCGTCGGGGGAACCTCCCGGTTCCCCCCAACCCCCGCCACTGGTCCGCAAAAGCGGACAGGCGGCTTCGCCGCCGGCGCTCGACCCTGCGCTGCTCAGCGAGCACACGGACGGCCTCATCTGCCTTTCCGGCTGCGCTCGCCACGGCCTCGCGGTGCGCGACCCGAACGCGGCTGCGCGTCTGGCACAGGCTTTCGGCCGCGACAGCTTCTTCGTCGAGCTCCAGCGCCCGTATGAGCGCGGGGACGCGCACCGGAACCTCCAGCTGCGCGACCTCGCCGAGACGCTCGGCGTCGGGACGGTCGCGACCGGCGACGTCCACGCGCACCATCCTCGACGGACAGCGCTGCAGGATGTCCTCGTCGCGATCCGCAGTCGTGCATCGCTGGAGGGCTGCGAGCACGAGCGGCGCGGGAACCGTGAGAGCGTCCTGCTCGGCGCCGATGCGATGGCCGAGCGCTTCCCCCGCGACCTCGACGCCCTCGAGCGCGCCGGCGAGCTGGCCGACCGCCTCCGCTTCGACCTGACCGAGGAGTTGGGCTACCGCTATCCCGACTTCTCCGACGGCGACGAGCCGGCGCTCGAGCAGCTCCGCCGGGTGTGCGACGCGGCGTTCACCGAGCGCTACGGGAGCGCGAACGGCCACAAGAAGCGTGCGCAGGCCCGCCTCGACGAAGAGCTGCAGCTGATCGGCAGGCTCGGGCTCGCCGGATTCTTCCTGCTGCACTGGGAGGTGCTCGAGCTCGCGCGGGAGGTCGCGCTGGAAGTGCGCGGTCCCGGCTCGATGCGCCACCTCCTACCGCCGGGACGCGGGCGCGGCAGCTCCGTTGGCTCGATCGTCTGCTACCTGACCGGCCTCTCGCACGTCGATCCAGTCGCCGCCGGGCTCTCGCTCGGCCGCTTCATCAACGACGAGCTCTCGGGCATCCCCGACATCGACCTCGACTTCCCGCGCGACATCCGCGAGAAGCTGATCGTCGCCGTCACCGAGCGCTACGGCCGAGAGCACGCCGCCCTCGTCGCCAGCTTCGCGACGTACCGCTCGCGCGGCGCGATCCGCGACGTGGGCAAGGCGCTCGGCCTCCCGTTCGCCGAGCTCGAGCGCCTCGCGCGGCTCTCTGACGGCTGGAACGCGAAGCGCGTGGGGGAGGAGCTGGCGCTGCTCCCGGACGCCGACCGCAAGCTCGCCTCGCCGCGCTGGCGCGCCTTCATCGAGCTCTGCGCGGAGATCGGCGGCCTCCCGCGCCACATCTCGCAACATCCGGGCGGGATGGTGATCTCGTCGCGGCCGCTCGTCGAGCTCGTCCCGGTGCAGCCGGCCGCGATGGCAGGCCGGCAGCTCTGCCAGTGGGACAAGGACTCGTGCGCCGACGCCGGTTTCCTCAAGATCGACCTGCTCGGGCTCGGGATGCTCTCGGCGGTCGAGGACTGCGTCGAACAGATCGCGTTGCGACGGTCGCACGAGCAGAGCTCGCACGACCTCGATGCGGCGTCGCCGAGTCGACGCCTGGTGCGTGGCGCTCCGATCGACCTCTCGCGGATCCCGCTCGACGACCGCGACGTCTACGAGGAGATCCAGCGCGCCGACACCATCGGCGACTTCCAGATCGAGAGTCGCGCGCAGATGCAGAGCCTGCTCCGCACCCGCCCCGAGAACCTCGACGACCTGACCGTGCAGGTCGCGCTCGTCCGGCCGGGGCCGATCCAGGGCAAGGCCGTGCACCCGTACATCGCGCATCGTGAGCGGCTCCGCCACGATCCGGACTTCGTTCCGCCCGTCGACCATCCGTCGCTGGCGGAGCCCCTCGCCTACACGCTCGGGGTCGTCGTCTTCCAGGATCAGGTGCTCGACGTCGCGATGGCGATGGCCGGGTTCAGCGTGGGGGAGGCCGAGGGCCTACGCCGCGCGATGAGCCGCAAGCGCTCGCACGACGCCCTCGAGGGCTACCGGGCGCGCTTCGTCGAGGGCGCGCTCGACAAGGGCGCCGATGACGAGACGGCGAACCTCGTCTACGACAAGCTCGTCGGCTTCTCGGGCTTCGGCTTCCCGAAATCGCACGCGGCCGCTTTCGCGCTGCTCGCCTACCAGTCGGCGTGGCTGCGGCACCACTATCCGGCGGAGTTCCTCTGCGCCCTCTTGAACGCGCAGCCGATGGGCTTCTATCCGCCGGCGACGCTTGTCCGCGACGGCCAGCGGCGCGGGGTGGAGACGCGCCCTCCAGACGTGAACCTGAGCGCCGCGAAGTGCGAGCTTGAAGACGGCGCTGTTCGGATCGGCCTGTCGTACATCACTTCAGTGGGGGACGAGGACGCCGAGACGGTCGTGGCCGAGCGAGTGCGTGGCGGCCCGTTCCAGAGCATCCGCGAGCTGGCGCAGCGGGCGAGCCTCAGCAGTGGCGGTCTCGAGGCGCTCGTCGAGAGCGGCGCGTGCGACTCGTTCGGGCTCAAGCGCCGCGAGCTCCTTTGGCAGCTCGGCCTCGTCCCGCGCTCGACGAGCGTCCCCGGGTCGGGTGGGGAGGAGCGCCAGCTCGCCCTGCCGCTCGACCCGACGACCAAGACGCCGGAGCTGCCCGACCCAACCGTCTGGGAGCAGATGCTCGCCGACTACCGCACGACCAACCTCTCCGTCGGCGTCCACCCGCTCGAGCTGCTGCGCCCGCGGCTCCCGACGGGTGTGCTCTCGAGCCGCGAGCTTTCGGGTGCGCGGCACCGAAAGCGTGTCGCCGTCGCTGGCATGGTCGTCGCGCGCCAGCGTCCCTCCACGGCGAACGGCGTCGTCTTCATCCTGCTGGAGGACGAGTTCGGCGCGTTCAACCTGATCGTGCCGCCGCCAGTGTACGACCGCTTCCGGGCGATCGTGCGCGGCGAGCCCCTGCTGCTCGCGCGAGGCAAGTTCGAGCGCCACGACCGCAACGAGAACATCCTCGTCACCGAGCTCGAGACGCTCGGCCCGCTGGCGCGCGAGCAGGCCGACCGCGCCGACGTGCACGGCGCCCTGCCCGGTGCGCACCACTTCGGCCACGGGCGGGGCCGCCGCTAGTCCTGCCGGCCGCCCGGGTGGGCGTGCCCGGATAGCGCAAAGGCGCTGTTCACGAGCGCGAGGTGCGTGAACGCCTGCGGGAAGTTGCCGAGGAGGCAGCCTTGTTCCGGGTCGTATTCCTCGGAGAGGAGGCCCAGGTCGTTGCGCAACGCGAGCAGCCGCTCGAACAGCCGGCGGGCGTCCTTGTCGCGTCCTTGCAAGTGGAGGTTGTTGACCAGCCAGAAGCTGCAAGGGAGGAAGACACCCTCGCTGCCCTCGATCCCGTCCACGCCGACCTCGTCGTCTGCGCTCTCGTAACGCTCGACGAGGCCATCGCGCACGAGTTCGCGCTCGATCGTCGCGACGGTGCTGACCACGCGGTCGTCCTCCGCCGGTATGAAGCCGACCAGCGGAATCATGAGCACGCTGGCGTCGAGGAGCTTCGAGCCGTACGACTGGACGAATGCGCCTCGCTCCCTGTTGTACCCCTCTCGGCATACCTCGTCGTGGATCTCGGCGGCGATCGCACGCCAGCGGTCAGCCGGCCCGTCTCGACCGTAGAGTTCGACTGCCTTGACCCCGCGGTCGAACGCGACCCACGCCATCACTTTCGAGTGCGTGAAGTGGCGCCGGCCGCCGCGAACCTCCCAAATGCCCTCGTCCGGCTCGTGCCAGCCGGTCTCGAGCCAGTCGAGCATCGCCAAGGTGAGCGACCACGCGGCGGAGGAGGGCTCGAGTCCGTGCTGTCGGCCCTGATGAAGCGTGTCCGTGACCTCCCCGTAGACGTCGAGCTGAAGCTGGTCGGAGGCGGCGTTGCCGATCCGCACCGGGCGCGAACCCTGGAAGCCGGAGAGCCATTTCACCTCCCACTCGAGCAGGCGCCGCTCGCCGCCGACCCCGTACATGATCTGGAGATCGGCCGGATCGCCGGCGACGGCTCGCAGAAGCCAGTCGCGCCAGCGCCTCGCCTCCTCTTTGTAGCCCGCGTTTAGCATCGTGAGCAGCATCAAGGTCGAGTCGCGGAGCCAGCAGTAGCGGTAGTCCCAGTTGCGCGGGCCGCCGATCCGTTCGGGCAGGGACGTCGTGGGGGCGGCCACGATCCCGCCCGTCGGCGCATACGTGAGCGCTTTTAGCGTGAGCAGCGAGCGATGGACCGGCTCGTGCCACTCGTGCAGGTGCTTGCATTGCGCGGTCCAGTCCCGCCAGAAGTCCTCGGTGTCGCGAAGCGCATGCTCCGGGTCGATCGCCCGTGGCGGATCCTCGTGCGACGGATACCACGTGAGAACGAAGGGGATGCGCTCGCCTTCTGCGATGTCGAACTCCCCAACCGTGCGCATGTTCTCACCCCGCACATCCACCGGCGTGCGAAACGCGAGCGCGTCGGGCCCGGCGACGGCGAGCCGCGTTCCGTCCACGTTCCGCACCCAGGGGATCACCGAGCCGTAGTCGAAGCGGATCACGAGCTCGGAGCGCACGCGGACGCGGCCGGTCAGGCACTCGACGATTCGCACGACATCGGGCGCCTCGCCACGCGGCGGCATGAAGTCGATCACCCGCAGCAGGCCGTCCTTGGTCTCGAACACCGTCTCCAGGACGAGCGTGTCCTGCCAGTAGCGGCGGCCGAGCTGGCGCCACCCGGACACGGGCTGCATCGACCACCGTCCGTTGTCCTCGTTGCCGAGCAACGCGGCGAAGCACGCGCCGGAGTCGAAGCGTGGAAAGCAGAGCCAGTCGATCGACGCGTCGCGGCTGACGAGCGCGGCGGTCTGGAGATCGCCGATCAGGCCGTAGTCCTCGATCGCCCACGACATGGTCTCTACGTGTCCTCGAGCTCGAGCGCGAACCGCGGGAACCGCTTGACGGCGGCGCGGTTGAAGGCGCGCAAGTACTCGGCGGACACCTCCACGTCCAGCGACTCCCGGGTGTAGTGGTCTCGCATCGAAGCGAGGATCTCAGTCCCGGTCTCGACCAGGTCGAGGTAGTCGCCGTAGCGCTCCTCCGCCTCGTCGCGGGGCGCTTCGTCATAGGCGCGCTCGGCAGCTGCGCACTGGGCGAGCAAATCGGCGTTGTCGTCCGCGAAGAGGTCGAGCTGTCGTTCGATCAGCCCGGCGAAGCGCCGGCGCAGGATCACCCGAGCTCCTGGTACAGCTCGAGGTGCGCAGCTGCCGACGCGTCCCACGTGAGCTCCGCGCGTGCCGCGCGAGCGCCGGCGCGCGCGGCTTCGAGCGCGTCACGATCTCCGAGCAGCTCCTCGATCGCGACCGCGAGCCCGTCGATGTCTCCCGGGGCGACGACGCGTCCCGCGCCGAACCGGCGGACGGGCTCGGCGACGCCGCCGACG
>JALZOQ010000296.1 GCA_030913835.1 Actinomycetota bacterium
CGGCGTGCGAGCTCGGCGTCCCCGACGAAGCGGTGGCCCTGTCGGTGCATCAGGTGCAGGAGCGGGTCAACTCGCCGCGCTTCCGCAAGGGCGTCTTCTTCCGCGACTGCGCGACGGTTCAGCCGGCACGGTTGGCGCGCGCGCTGCGTCAGGCTGTGCTCGACGCTGGCATCGCGCTCCACGAGCGGACCCCGGTGGAGCGGCTCGGCTCCAACGACCTGGTGACGCCGCGGGGTCGCGTCCGCGCGCGGGACGTCGTGCTCGCCGTCAACGCCGCGGCGACGGGTTGGCGGCCGCTTTCCGGTGCGCTGACGAACTTCGGCAGCTACGTCGTCCTCACCGAGCCCGTGCCCGAGTTGCTGCAGGAGATCGGCTGGACGGGCGGCGAGGCGATCGTCGACGGCCGCATGTTCCTGCACTACTTCCGCACCACGCCGGACGGCCGCGTCCTCATGGGCAGCGGATCGGGCGCGGTCGGCTACCGCGGCAAGATCGATGGCCGCTTCAGCGCAGACGCAGGCGCCGCCGCGAGGGCCGAGCGCGGGCTTCGGGAGCTGCTCCCGGGCTTGGCGCAAGCGAAGATCGAGCAGGCGTGGGGCGGGCCGATCGACGTGTCGGGCGACCACCTGCCGTTCTTCGGCAGCCACGGGCGTGTCCACTACGGC
This sequence comes from Actinomycetota bacterium, assembly GCA_030913835.1. Classification (GTDB taxonomy): domain Bacteria; phylum Actinomycetota; class Thermoleophilia; order Gaiellales; family Gaiellaceae; genus UBA5186. The sequence continues at coordinate 666 of JALZOQ010000296.1, forward strand.
GCTGGCTACTCCGGGCACGGCGTCGGGCCGAGCTGGCTCGGGGGACAGATCCTCGCGTCGCTCGCGACCGGCCGCGAGGACGAGTGGACAGCGCTGCCACTCGCGCGGCGCAAGCTGCCAAGGCTCCCGCCGGAGCCGTTCCGCTACCTGGGTGGCCGCGCGATCAGGGCGGCGATCATGGCCACCGAGGAAGCCGAGGAGGCCGGGCGGGTCGCGTCGCTTCCGGTTCGCGCTGTGGCCGGCGTCCCGGCGAAGATCGGGTTGCGAGTGGGAACCCGATGAGCGCGGTCGCCGAGGCCGACATCCGGCTCGAGGGCGTCACGAAGCGCTTCGACGAGGTCGTCGCCGTCGACGATCTCTCCCTCGAGGTCGAGCGCGGCAGCTTCTTCGCGCTGCTCGGCCCGTCCGGCTGCGGCAAGACGACGACCCTGCGCATGATCGGCGGCTTCGAGGACCCCACCGCCGGCACGATCTATCTCGGCGATCGCGACGTCACCGGCCTGCCCTCTTACAAGCGCGACGTCAACACGGTCTTCCAGAGCTACGCCCTCTTTCCACACCTGTCGATCTTCGACAATGTCGCGTTCGGGCTGCGCCGCAACGGCGTCCGCGGGGCCGACGTGCGCCGCCGCGTCGGGGAAGCGCTGGAGCTCGTCGATCTCGCCGGGATGGAGAAGCGCAAGCCGCGCCAGCTCTCCGGGGGTCAGCAGCAGCGGATCGCGCTCGCCCGGGCGCTCGTCAACCGCCCCCGCGTGCTGCTCCTCGACGAGCCCCTCGGCGCACTCGACCTCAAGCTCCGCAAGCAGATGCAGCTCGAGCTGAAGGGGATCCAGCACGAGGTCTCGATCACCTTCGTCCACGTCACGCACGACCAGGAAGAGGCGATGACGATGGCCGACCGGATCGCGGTGATGCACGCCGGCCGCATCGAGCAGCTCGGCCCTCCGAGCGAGCTCTACGAGTCGCCGCGGACCGCCTTCGTCGCGAACTTCCTCGGCGTCTCGAACCTGCTCCGCGGGACCGCCGCCGGCCCCGACATCGTGAGGCTCGACGACGGCACCGAGTTGCGTGTTCCCGTCAACGGGCGTACCGGCCGCGTCGCCGTCGGGATCCGCCCTGAGAAGCTCCGCGTGGACGGCGAAGACGCGAACCGCCTGCCGGGCCGCGTGACCGAAAGCGCGTACGTCGGCGTGGCGACGCAGCTGATCGTCACGACCGCAGCCGGCCCGCTCACCGTCTACGTCCAGAACACCGAACCGGGCGCGCGCGCACCGCGGCCCGGCGAACCGATCACCCTGTCGTTCAGTCCAGACGCGACCTTCGTGGTCGACGAACCCGTGGAGGAACCCGCATGACAGACCAGCAGCTCACCCGCCGCCAGCTGATCGAGCGAGGCGCGCTCGGCGCCGCGGCGCTCTCCCTCCCTGCGCTCCTGGCCGCCTGCGGCGGCAGCGGCGGAATCGAGGGCGGCGCCCAGACGACCGGTACGACCGCCACGGTCGATCGCACGCTCGCGAAGACGCTCACGATCTCGAACTGGCCGCTCTACATCGACATCGACGAGAAGACGAAGAAGCGGCCCTCGATCGAGCAGTTCGAGCAGGAGTTCAACGTCCAGGTCAAGTACATCGAGGACGTCAACGACAACGACCAGTTCTACGGCAAGGTCCAGGCCCAGCTCCGGAACGGCCAGTCGATCGGCCGCGACATCGTGGTGCTGACCGACTGGATGGCCGCGCGCATGGTGCGCCTCGGCTGGGTCGAGGCGCTCGACAAGCCGTCGATCCCGAACGCGAAGAACCTGCAGGACGCGCTCGCGAGCCCCGGCTGGGATCCGAAGCGAACGTACAGTCTTCCCTGGCAGTCGGGCATGACCGGCATCGCGTACAACCCGAAGCTGACCGGCGGCCCCGTCGACTCGATCGACCGCCTGCTCACGGACAAGAAGCTGAAAGGCAAGGTCACGCTGCTGACCGAGATGCCGGACACGGTCGGGCTCGTGATGCTCTCGAACGGCGACGACCCGTCGAAGGTCGACGACGCCGCGTTCAAGCGGGCGATCGACAAGATCAAGCAGGCGGTCGACTCGGGCCAGGTCCGGCAGTTCACCGGCAACGACTACGCGCCGCTGCTGGCCAAGGGAGACGTCGCCGCCGCGGTCGCGTGGTCCGGCGACGTCGTCCAGCTCCAGGCCGACAACCCGCACCTCGAGTACGTGATCCCCGAGTCCGGCGGGATGATCTGGACGGACAACATGCTGATCCCGAAGAAGGGCAACGTCTACACCGCGTCTGTCTTCATGAACTACGTCTACCGGCCGAAGGTCGCCGCGCAGATCGAGGACTACGTCAACTACATCTGCCCGGTCAAGGGCGCCAAGGAAGTCCTCCTGAAGTCGAGCCCGGACGTGGCGAAGAACGGCCTGATCTTCCCGCCGGCCTCGACGCTCGAGAAGGTGCACATCTTCGACGCGAAGGCCGCGGACACGAAGGACTACAAGCAGCAGTTTCAGACCCTGGTGGGCGCCTAGCCTTGGGATTCCGCCGCAGCGCCGCGCCGTACCTGCTGCTCCTCCCGGGGCTCGGCTTCCTGGCCGTGTTCTTCGTCGTGCCGATGTACTACCTGGCGAACACGTCCCTGCAGACGGGCGACATCGACGTCGGCTACACGTTCAGCTGGGCCTGGCACAACTACTCGGACGCGTTCACGACCTACCGGCCGCAGTTCCTCCGCTCGATCGGCTACGCCGGCGCTGCGACGGTGATCGCGCTAATCGTGTCGTACCCGCTCGCGTACTGGATCGCCTTCCGCGGAGGGCGCTGGAAGAACCTGCTGCTGCTCTGCATCGTGGCGCCGTTCTTCGTCACGTACCTGATTCGCACGCTCGCCTGGCAGACGATCCTCGCCGACTCGGGCTTCGTCGCGAACACACTGCGCCACCTGCACCTGCTCTCCGAAGACGGACGGCTGCTCGCGACCTCGACGGCCGTGATCGCGGGCATCACCTACAACTTCCTGCCCTTCATGGCCCTGCCGCTGTACGTGTCGCTCGAGCAGATCGACGCGCGGCTGATCGAGGCGGCGGAGGATCTCTACGCGTCGAAGCTCGCGGCGTTCGTGCGCGTGACGCTGCCCCTGTCGCTGCCCGGCGTGTTCGCCGGGACGCTGCTGACGTTCATCCCGGCCGCGGGCGACTTCATCAACGCGCAGCTGCTTGGCACGCCTCGCCAGTACATGATCGGCAACGTCATCCAGTCGAAGTTCCTGGTCATCGCGGACTATCCGCAGGCGGCCGCGCTCTCGTTCGTCCTCATCGCGGCGATTCTCATCGGCGTCGTCGCGTACGCCCGCGCGCTCGGCACGGAGCAGCTGACCGGATGACGTTCGTTCGCCGCCACGTGCTCACCGCGTACTCCGCGCTCGCGCTCGGCTACCTGTTCCTGCCGATTGCGATCGTGATCCTGTTCTCGTTCAACAACCCGGCGGGCCGGTTCAATTACACGTGGCAGGGCTTCTCGCTCCGTAGCTGGGAGAACCCGTTCGGCGTGCCCGGCTTGCTCGACGCGATGAAGGTCTCGTTGGAGATCGCGGCGCTCTCGAGCCTCGTCGCGACGGCGTTCGGGACGCTGATCGCCCTCGCACTCGTCCGGTACGGCTTCCGCGGCCGCGGCCTCGTGAACACACTGATCTTCATGCCGATGACGACACCCGAGATCGTGATGGGCGCCTCGCTGCTCGCGCTGTTCCTGAACCTCGGGGTCGCCACCGGCTTCGGGACGATCCTGATCGCGCACATCGCGTTCAACATCTCGTACGTCGTCGTGACGGTGAAGGCGCGGCTCGCGGGCTTCGACCGGCATCTCGAGGAGGCGGCGATGGACCTCGGCGCCAACGAATGGGTCACGTTCGCGCGGGTGACGCTGCCCCTGATCGCGCCGGGGATTCTCGCGGCGGGGCTGCTCGCCTTCGCCCTGTCGGTGGACGACTTCGTCATCACCGCCTTCAACGCGGGCACGACTGTCACGTTCCCGCTCTACGTCTACGGCGCCGCGCGCGTGGGCGTCCCGCCCCAGGTGAACGTGGTGGGGACGATCATCTTCGTGACCGCGGTCGGCCTGATGCTGGCCAACGTCGTCTTCCAGCGCCGCCGCGCTCTGAAAGGAGCCTGAATGACCACTTCGTCCGAGACCGCGTCATCCGTCGCCGAGCTGCAGCAAAAGGCCCGCGACCACCTGTGGCTCCACTTCACCCGCATGGGCGGCTACCAGTCGACCGAAGTGCCCATCATCGTGCGCGGCGACGGCTGCTACCTCGAGGACGCGAACGGCAAGCGGTACCTCGACGCGCTCGCCGGCCTCTTCGCGGTCAACATCGGCTACGGGTTCGGCGAAGAGGTGGGGGAGGCCGCGGCGGCGCAGCTCCGCGAGCTGCCCTTCTACACGAACTGGTCGTATGCGCACCCACGGGCGATCGAGCTCGCCGCCGAAGTCGCGTCGCTCGCGCCGGGGGACCTGAACCGGGTTTTCTTCGTCTCCGGCGGCTCGGAGGCGGTCGAGTCGGCGTGGAAGCTCGCGCGCCAGTACCACGCGGCCCGCGGCGAGCGGCGCTGGAAGGCGGTTGCGCGCCGCCTCGCCTACCACGGGACGACGATGGGCGCCCTCTCGATCAACGGGATCGCGGAGCTGAAGACCCCGTTCGAGCCCCTGGTGCCGGGCACTGTCCATGTCCGGAACACAAACCGCTATCACCGCCCGCCGGAGGAAACCGAGGCGGAGTTCACGGCGTTCCTGCTCGACGATCTGGAGTGCGCGATCGAGCACGAGGGGCCGGACACGGTCGCGATGGTGATCCTCGAGCCCGTCCAGAACGCCGGCGGCTCGTTCACCCCGCCGGAGGGCTATTTCGCCGGCGTGCGCGAGCTCTGCGACCGATACGGGATCCTGCTCTGCGCGGACGAGGTGATCACGGGCTTCGGACGTGTCGGGGCCTGGTTCGGATCGGAGCGCTACGACATCCGCCCAGACCTGGTCACGTCGGCCAAAGGCCTGTCGTCGGCGCACGCCGCGATCGGGGCCGTGATCGCGCGGGACGCGGTCATGGAGCCGTTCCTCGAGGGCACGCAGAGCTTCACGCACGGAATCACTTTCGGCGGGCACCCGGTTCAGTGCGCGATCGCGCTCAAGAACATCGAGATCATGAAGCGGGAGGGGCTGATCGAGCGCGTGCAGGAAAACGAGGAGGCGTTCCGCTCGACCCTGGCGCAGCTGCTGGAGCTCCCGATCGTCGGCGACCTGCGCGGGGCCGGCTACTTCTACGCCCTCGAGCTGGTGAAGGACAAGGAGACGCGGGCCGGCTTCAGCGACGAGGAAGCGGAGTCGCTCTTGCGCGGATTCCTGTCCGCGAAGCTGTTCGAGCGCGGCCTGATCTGCCGCGCAGACGA
>JALZOQ010000344.1 GCA_030913835.1 Actinomycetota bacterium
GGGCGGTGTGTCGAAGCACGGGTCTACTCGACGCGTGCGCTCCGGCTCGGCACCAAGGACGCGTCCAAGTACTTCCACCGCGGGATGATCGAGCGCTGCCTGGGCCGCCCCGGCGCTGCACGCGCGTGGTTTGCGCGCTCGCTCGCTACGAACCCGCACTTCTCGCTCATCTGGGCGCCGGTCGCGCGAAAGGCGCTGCGATGAAGCGCATCGTCCTCCTCGCCGCCCTCGCGGTGACCCTGGCAGCCCCTGCGGCGGCGTACGCACATCCCCTCGGCAACTTCACGGTCAACCGCCACAGCCGGATCGAGATCTCGGGTGACCACCTGTACGTGGTCTATGTGCTCGACCTTGCCGAAGTCCCGACCTTCCAGGCGCGGGAGAGCAAGGTCGACGCCAGCGGGTACGCGAGGCGGATCGCGGCAGGAACCAGGTTGACCGTCGGCGGGCGGGTCGTTCGGCTCCGGCCCGTGAAGCAGGTCCTCGCGTTCCCACAAGGCGAAGCCGGCCTGCGGACGACCCGGCTCGAAGTCCTGCTCGAAGGGCCTCGGTTGCGAGGCAGCGAGACCGTTGTCTATCACGACAACAACTATAAGAACCGGATCGGATGGAGCGAGGTCGTTGCGCGCGCGATCGGCGGTGCGTCCCTGCTCGGCTCGAGCGTGCCCGCGACGAGTCGGAGCCAGGAGCTTCGTGCGTACCCTGCGGATCTCCTCGAGAGCCCGCTCGACGTCGACTCTGCGCAGATCCGGGTGGTGCCCGGTCGGCAGTCCAGCCAAGTCCCCCGCCTGTCGTCGCAAACGGTGCTGCCGCCATCGGAACGCGCCGACGATTCCGGATTCGCACGCCTCGTCGCCCAAGACCAGCTCAGCGCCGGCGTCATCGCCCTGTCGTTGATCCTCGCGCTGTTCTGGGGTGCGGCGCACGCGTTCAGCCCGGGTCACGGCAAGGCGATCGTCGCCGCCTACCTCGTCGGTACGCGCGGGACCGCGAGACACGCCGTTCTCCTCGGCGGCATCGTGACGATCACCCACACGATCGGCGTGTTCGCGCTGGGCCTGGTCACCCTGGCGCTCTCGCAGTTCATCGTGCCCGACGATCTCTACCCGTGGCTGAACCTCGTCTCGGCTCTGCTCATCGTCGGCGTGGGCGTCGCGGTCCTGCGCTCCCGCTTCAAGGACTGGGTTCACGTGCGCGCACACGCGCGCGCTCACGACCACGCGCACGCGCACGGCCATGAGCACGGTCACGACCACGGTCACGACCACAGCCACGTCCCTCCGCCGGGGAGCGGTCTCCGCGGCCTCGTCGGAGTTGGAGTCTCCGGGGGAATCCTCCCGTGCCCCACGGCCCTCGTCGTCTTGCTCGCGGCGATCTCGCTGCACCGCGTCGGCTACGGACTGATCCTCATCGTCGCTTTCAGCGTCGGGTTGGCGGCGTCGGTGACCGGGATCGGCCTCGTCGCGGTGACCGCGAAGAGATTCTTCGCGCGGAAGAGCTTCGACGGCCGCCTGATCCGCGCGCTTCCTGCGCTCAGCGCCCTGGTCGTCCTGGGCCTCGGCCTCGCGATGACCGTCCGCGCCCTACCGGCCCTCGCCTGAAAGGATCATTCGTGTTCGGTCTCGATGACAGTATTGCCGGCCTTTCTAACGGGACGACGCTCGTGGTCGTGATGGTCGTCGCGGTCGGGCTCGGATTGCGTCACGCGAGCGACCCCGATCACCTTGCAGCGGTGACCACGCTCATCGCGTCGGGCAAGGAACGCGCTGCGCGGAGGGCGGGCATCCTCGGGCTCGTCTGGGGTCTCGGCCACGCGACAAGTCTTTTCGTCCTCGGAGTGCCGATCGTGCTCTACCGCGCGTATCTGCCGGAGAGCGTCCAGCGGGGGGCCGAGACGTCGGTCGGCTTGGTGATCGTCGCGCTGGCGGTCTGGCTGCTCGTTCGCTGGCGGCGGGGGAACTTCGACGTGCACACGCACGGCGAAGGAGAGCCGCGGCACGCTCACGGGCCGGCGCATCCGCCTAAGCCGCGGACACGGATCCAGGCCTATGCAATCGGGCTCCTCCACGGCCTAGGCGGCACCGCCGGGGTCGGTATCTTGCTCCTCTCGTCGATTCCGGGCCAGGCCTTGGCGATCGTGTCGCTTGGCGTCTTCGCGCTCTTCACCGCGATCTCGATGGGAGTTCTTTCAGGCGGCTTCGGGCTTACGCTTTCCGCGCCCCCCGTGCAGCGCTCGTTCGCGCGGCTCGCGCCGGTGCTCGGGACGCTGAGCCTCGCCTTCGGGATCTGGTACGCGCTCGGAGCCCAGGGGGTCGTTCCGTACTACTTCTAGAATCGGCGGCGATGGGAATCGCCGAGCTGACGAGAAACGCCGTCGACGTCCTCCCCGAGGGCGGTCTCGAGCAGAAGCTCGCGCTCGACCGGCCCCTCCGCGTCAAGTTCGGCATCGACGTGACCGCGCCCGATGTGACGCTCGGGAACGGGATCCCACTGCAGCGAATGGCCGCCTTCCAGCGCGAGGGCCACACAGGCGTCCTCATCGTTGGCGACTACACGACGCGGATCGGCGACCCCTCGGGCCGAAAGACGCTTCGCCCGATGATCGATTCCGAAGAGATCGACCGGAACGCGCAGACGTTCTTCGACGACGCCTCGACGATCATCGACCCGGAGCGCACGGAGGTGCGCTTCAACGGCGAGTGGCTCTCGAAGCTCGACTTCGCCGAGATCCTCCGCTTGACGCAGACGACGACGGTGGCCCGGATGCTCGAGCGCGACGACTTCGCCAAGCGCTTCGGCGCCAGGGAGCCGATCGCCGTCTCGGAGCTCCTCTATCCGCTGATGCAGGCCTACGACTCCGTCGCGGTGCAGGCCGACGTCGAGCTCGGTGGCACAGACCAGCTCTACAACCTGCTGATGGGCCGCGAAGTGATGGCGGAGTACGGCCTCGAGCCGCAGGTCGCGCTGACCGTCGAGTACCTGGACAGCTGGGACGGCACCGGCATGAGCGCGTCGCGGGGCAACTACATCGGCCTCAAGGAAGATCCGGAGCAGCAGTTCGGGAAGGCGATGCGTATCCCCGACGAGCTCCTGCCGCAGTGGTATCGCCTGGTGATGGAGTCGGAGGAGCCACCGCCGTCCGACCCGCTCGAGGCAAAGCTCGCCCTGGCGCGCTTCATCGTCATGCGCGCGCACGGGCGCGAGGCCGCCGAGCGCGCGGAGGCCCATTTCACGCGGGTCGTGCGCGAAGGGCAGGCGCCCGAGGACGTGCCGGACGTGCCGCTCCCGAGCGGCGATCCCGTCCATATGCCCGCGCTGCTGGTCGAGCAGCTGGGTATCGGCTCGACGAGCGAGGCGCGCCGCCTGATCGCCCAGGGCGCGGTCAAGCTGGACGGCGAGCCGGTCACCGACCTGGACGTGGCCAGGAGCCGGCTCGAGGGTGCCCTGCTGCAGGCCGGAAAGCGGCGCTTCGCGCGGCTCCAGCCCGCTTGACAAGCCAAGAGTTGTTGGTAACCTACTTCGGCTGCCTGGACAAGGGCCGCACGGAAAGAAGTCCCGTCCCGACCACAACTGGAGCGCCTTCGGACGCAATCGGATACGAGCAACACCGATCGTTTTGGGGGCCTCTGGCGCGAGTCGGAGGCTTTTTTTCGGGCGACACTCGAAAGCGGCGCCGGTCTTTGAAAACTCAACAGCGTGCGTTTACGTCGAGACCTCCTCGGCTTGCTTCGGCTTGCCGGTGAGGATCACGAACAACCTGTCAGCCGGCTCCCGTCAGGGAGACCCGGCGACTTTGAGCACAAGCTCAAGGTGACGAAAGATGCGCCGGAGGTTTCACGTCCGGTGCTTCACTTCTTCACGGAGAGTTTGATCCTGGCTCAGGACGAACGCTGGCGGCGCGCTTAACACATGCAAGTCGAGCGAGAACCGGACCTTCGGGTCCGGGGACAGCGGCGAACGGGTGAGTAACACGTGGGTAATTTGCCCTCGGTTCTGGGATAGCCCGGGGAAACCCGGATTAATACCGGATAGCCTCTCGAGCTCTCGGGCTTGAGAGGAAAGGTAGCTTCGGCCTCCGACCGAGGAGAAGCCCGCGGCGGATTAGCTTGTTGGTGGGGTAATGGCCCACCAAGGCTACGATCCGTAGCTGGTCTGAGAGGACGATCAGCCACACTGGGACTGAGACACGGCCCAGACTCCTACGGGAGGCAGCAGTGGGGAATCTTGCGCAATGGGCGAAAGCCTGACGCAGCGACGCCGCGT
>JALZOQ010000378.1 GCA_030913835.1 Actinomycetota bacterium
CGTCTGCAGACGGTTCGTGTCCTGGAACTCGTCGACCATTACCGAGCGGAAGCGCAGTGCCTCCCGCTCGCGAATCTCCGACCGGTCGCGCAGCAGGTCGCGAGCAGCGAGCTGGAGGTCCTCGAAGTCGAGCGCCGACTCCCCCTCCTTCGCGCCTGCGTACGCAAGAGCGAACCCGTCGAGGAGCTCCTGCAGGAGGTCGCGGTCGCGCGCGGCAGTCTGGTCCAGAGCCGCCTGCTCGACGCCGCGCCGCGCCTCCTCGTACGTGGCTGCGCGCTCGCCCCGCGCACGGAACGAGCCGAGGTCGAGCAGCCGGTCGGCGCGCGGGTCGTCGAGGAGCGGCAGGACGCCCGTTGCGGAGGCACGCTGGGCATCGGTCGCGGCGGCGTCGTCGACGAGGCAGCGCGCCGCGTCCTCGAGCGCGGCCACGCTCTCGGTGAGCTCGGGCCGCTCGCCGAGCTCGAGCACGAGCTCGCGGCCCGCAGAGCGCAGCGTCTCGTAGATCCCGGTCAGCATCCGCCGCAAGCCGGCCGTGCCATACGTCGCCAGCAGCTGCAGGCGCGGCGGGTCGTCACCCGCGCAGAACTCGGCCAGGGCGGCATCGAAAGCCTCCTTGCGGATCACCATGCCCTGCGCGTCGTCGAGCTCGCGGAAGCGTGGGTCGAGCCCGGCGGCGAACGGATGTGCCTTGAGCAGACGCAGGCAGAAACCGTGGATGGTCGAGATCCAGGCACCGTCGAGCTCACGGGCGAGATCGGGGCGGCCGCGTTCGTGCAGGGCAGCGCGGATGCGCGAGCGGAGCTCGGCAGCGGCCTTGCGCGTGTAGGTGATCACGAGCAGTGAGTCGACGTCGAGCCCGTCGTCGCAGACAGCACGGACGAACCGCTCGACGAGCACCGACGTCTTGCCGGTTCCGGCACCCGCAGAGACGAAGACCTCCCCTCGAGCCTCGACAGCAGCAAGCTGCTCAGGATTGAGCGATGTCACCGACGGCTCCACCATGTAGAGGGCCCGCCATCGGATCTCGCGAGTGAAGCGAGGCGACAAACCCTCACCCGCGGAAAGTGCGCAGCACTTTGCGCGGAGATCATGCCCGCCTGATCCGGCACATCCGCCACAGCGAGCACCAGCTCGGGCACTCGCCGCCCTTGGGGTCATGGCGGACGTCGCCGGCGCGGATCCGCTGCGCCAACTCGCCGGCCTTCACCTTCGCGCCCTCGACCTGCTCCCAGAATGCGTCCTCGTCGAGATAGTCCGTCTTGACGTAGCCGGGCAGCGTCTCGCCGTCGGCCGCCCGCAGAAGCCCTCGCGCCCGGCGTTCGCCCGCGAGCGGCCGGTAGACGCCGCCCAGGGGCTCGATCCCGACGAGATCGCGCAGGACGAGCATGTACAGGGGGATCTGCAGACGCAGCTCGGTCTCGATCTCGCGAGCGGAGTGCGCGTGCTTGCCGGATTTGTAGTCCTGGACGATCCCGCGTGCGCTGAACGGGTCGACGTCGATCCGGTCGATCTTGCCGCTCAGCGTGATCCCGTCGACCTCGAGGCCGCGCTGCAGCTCCTGCGGCGCGCGCTCGGAGCCGAACAACACCTCGAACCGGCGTGGCACGAGCGGGCGCTCGTCCTGGGCTTCCTCGCGGACGAGCGCCTCGAGGTCGCGCCACAATGACTGGTCGAGCTCGCGCCGCTGCATTTCGGTCATCTCCATGCGCACGCCGGAGAGCGCGTGGTCGAGGCACTTGCGCATGAATCGCACCGCGTCGTCGACGCGCTCGGCCTGCACGCCTTCCGTCCCCAGCTCCTTCGGGAGCCCCGCGAAGAAGCGGTGGAGCGCCGTGTGCGCAACGCTGCCGCGAAGCTTCGGGTCGACGTCCGCGTCGATCGTCTTCGGGTCGAGGAACCGCTCGACGAACCACGCTGACGAGCAGTCGGCGAACCGCTCGAGCTCGGTGACGTTGAACGTCGTGCGCTGCGCGAGGCGCTCGAGGACGAGGGGATGGGTCAGGCGCGTGCGCCGGTCGAAGGCTCGCAGCGCCCGCTGGAGCCGGCGGTCCCACCCATAGGCGCGGGCGACCCGTTCGGCGTCGTCC
>JALZOQ010000393.1 GCA_030913835.1 Actinomycetota bacterium
CCGGTCGCGGCACTGTCGGGCGGGGAGCGCCGCCGCCTCGCCCTCGCTCTCGTCGTTGCGTCCGGCGCGAACTTCCTCGTGCTCGACGAGCCGACCAACCACCTCGACCTCGAGAGCCGCGAGGCGCTGGAGGCTGCCGTCGACGCGTTCCCCGGTACGGTGCTGCTCGTCTCGCACGATCGCGCGCTGCTAGACGCGATCGCCGAGCGCACGCTCGCGATCGAGGGAGGCGAGCTCAACTCCTACGACGGCGGGTGGGCCGAATACGTGCGCAAGCGTGAGCAGCTCGACGCTCCGGCGCCCCCGCCTGCCGCGCCGGAGCCGAAGCAGCAGAAAGCGCGTCCCACCCGGCCGCGGCCGAAGCGGCAGACCGAGCTCGAGCGTATCGAGGCGCAGATCGCCCAGGGCGAGGCCCGCGTCGCAGACCTGGAGCGGGAGCTGGCGGACGACTGGAGCGATATGGCGAAGCTCTCGGCCCACCGCCAGGCGCGCGACGAGCTGCAGGCGCTGATCCAGCGCTGGGAGCAGCTTTTCGAGGCGACGCAGGCCTAGGAGGGCTTGGCTGCCGCCGGTCAGCCAGCCCAGCCACGGAGTCGTTAGTCAGTCGCCGTTGACGCCGAACTCGATCGAGTCAAACCAGCCGCGGATCTGCGCGAACATGACGATCCACCACACGAACGGCGCGATGACGATCGCGAGCACGGTCGCTTTACCGGTCGAAAGCCCCCCTTCGGCGGACCACTGGGCCGCCGCGGCGTAGACGAATCCGCCGAACGCGAGCGCAAAGATCGCCGACTTGATCGCATCGCGAGGTCGCCCGCGCGTCCCTTCCCACACCGTCGGATACCAGTCGTGACCCCACGGCGCAAGATCCCGATGCGTCTTCCAGCCCTCGTTTTGGGGCACCAGCAGATTGTCTCACTGCGGCGCCGTTCTGGCCACCGTATTTCGCAAAACCCTCCCCAAAACAAAACGCTCAGCCGAGGGATAGCGCCCAGTCCTCGCGCAGCTCACGATGGGATGGGAAACGTATGTCCCAGAAAGCCAAGCCAGCACAGCCACTCGTCCTTCGCGTCGAGATCTCCGCCGACCAGGCTCAGGCGCTTCGTCCCCTGCTCGCACCCGAGGCCGCGGCGGCCGACCCCTTGGCCGAGACGGCTCCGGCACCGAGAGATCCGATGCCCGAGCTGATCGCCGAGCGCGCGCGGCTCGCCGAGCGCGAGACCGAGCTGCAGGCCCGGGCGCAGGAGCTCGAGGCGCGGGAGCGCGAGCTGGTGCAGGTCGAGGCGACTGCCTCCGACAAGATCCGACTCGCCCACCGGGCGAAGCGCGTTGCGGAAGCCGAGGGCGAGCTCGAGGACCGGGGCGCAGACCTCGAGCATCGCGAGGCCGCGCTCGACGCCCGCGAGGCCGAGTTCGAGGCCGACGTCCTGCTGCGCGAGGACCGAATCGAGCGCTGGCGGGCCGAGCTCAGCGAGCTCGAAGTCCGGCTCGATCGCAAGGAAGAGGAGCTCCAGCGCTACGTCGGGGAGCTCCAGGGCGCCATGGCTCGCCGAGAGCCCTGGATCCCAGCCGGCGGCGACGACCTGATCAAGCACTAGCGCCGGACAGTCAGTCGGCCGGCGCGAGCGTTGCCACGACGGCTTCGGCGACCACGCGGAGCGGCCGGCCCGAAACCTGGCTCGCCTTGCGGAGACGCGCGAAGGCGTCCTGCTCGGTCAAGCCCTCCTTCTCCATCAAGAGACCCTTCGCCCGCTCGATCGCCTTGCGCGCGGCGAGCGCCTCGGTCAGCGTCTCGGTTTCCTCCCGCAACGCTGCCAGCTCGTCGTGGCGCGCCCGAGCCGTCTCGATCGCCGGCAGGAGGTCCTGTTCGCGGAACGGCTTGACGAGGTAGCCAAACACGCCGGCTTCGACCGCGCGAGCAACGAGCTCCTGCTGTCCGTACGCGGTGAGCATCACGATCGGGATTGGGCGCTCGTCGAGGATTCGCCGCGCCGCCTCGATCCCGTCGAGCTTCGGCATCTTCACGTCCATGAT
>JALZOQ010000436.1 GCA_030913835.1 Actinomycetota bacterium
CAGGGATGGCGGGCTGGCTCCCGCTCGCGTGGCGCGCGCCCGTCCGCGCGGGCGAGACCGTGCTCGTGCTCGGGGCCACCGGGGCCGTCGGCCATGTCGCGGTGCAAGCGGCTCGTCTACTCGGTGCCGGGCGGATCGTCGCGGCGGGACGTGACGAGGAGCGCCTGGCCCGCGCGAAGGAGGCCGGAGCGGATGAGACCGTTCGCCTCGGCGGCGACTTCCGCGAGGAGCTTCGGGAGGCGGTCGGCGGCGCGGGCTTGACGCTGATCTTCGACCCGGTCTGGGGCGAGCCGCTGGTGGCAGCGCTCGACGTCGCCGCGGCGGGCGCTCGAATCGTCCACCTCGGCCAGTCGGCCGGCGCCGAGGCGTCGCTCGCGTCGGGAACCGTACGCGGGAAGCAGCTCGAGCTGCTTGGCTTCTCGAACTTCGCCGTGCCGGTGGACGTGCTTCAGCGCGAGTACGAACGGCTCGTGCGCCACGCGCTGGCGGGCGAGCTCGAGGTCGACGTCGAATCCGTCCCCCTCGACGAGGTCGCGAGCGCGTGGGCGCGGCAGCAGCACGGGGATCTGAAGAAGCTCGTCCTCGTTCCGTAACGGCCCCGCCGGGGTACCCTTTCAACTGACGCGACGAGGGAGATTTCGATGACCGAGACGGTGACCGCACCCACGACCGAACGCGACAGCCAGGTCCGCCCGATCAACCACTGGATCGGCGGGAGGCTCGTCCCCGGGCGCTCCGGCCGCAGCGGTCCGGTCTACAACCCCGCAACGGGCGAGCAGACGGGCGCCGTCGACTTTGCCTCCGTCGAGGAGGTCGCCGAGGCGGTCGCGGCGGCCAAGGCCGCGTTCCCGGCCTGGCGCGCCACGTCGCTTTCCAAGCGCTCCGACATCTTCTTCCGTATTCGCGCACTCTTCCACGAGCACCGCGAGGACATCGCCCGGTTCCTCACCCTCGAGCACGGCAAGGTCACGTCGGACGCGCTGGGCGAGGTCGCGCGCGGGCTGGAGGTCGTGGAGTTCGCCTGTGGGATCCCGCACCTGCTGAAGGGCGAGTACTCCGAGCAGGCCTCGACAGGGATCGACGTGTACTCGATCCGGCAGCCCGTCGGGGTCGTCGCCGGGATCACGCCGTTCAACTTCCCCGCGATGGTCCCGATGTGGATGTTCGCCCCGGCCATCGCCTGCGGGAACACGTTCGTCCTCAAGCCCTCCGAGAAGGACCCCTCGGCGTCGCTCTACCTGGCCGAGCTGCTCCAGGAGGCCGGTGTCCCCGACGGCGTCTTCAACGTCGTGCACGGCGACAAGGTGGCCGTCGACGCGTTGCTCGAGCATCCTGACGTCGACGCGGTCAGCTTCGTCGGCTCGACCCCGATCGCGCGCTACATCTACGCCACCGGAACGAGTCACGGGAAGCGCGTCCAGGCACTGGCCGGGGCCAAGAACCACATGATCGTCCTGCCCGACGCCGATATAGACATGGCCGCCGACGCCGCCGTGTCGGCGGGCTACGGCTCGGCCGGCGAGCGCTGCATGGCGATCTCGATGGTCGTGGCCGTCGGCGAAGCCGCCGAGCCGCTCGTGAACGCGATCAAGGAGCGCATCCCGAAGATCAAGGTCGGTAGCGGCCTCGAGCCGGACGTCGAGATGGGCCCGCTGATCACGCGCGAGCACCGCGACAAGGTCGCCGCGTTCGTCGAGAACGCGCCTGGAGAGGGCGCGACGGTCGTGGTCGACGGGCGCGAGAACGCACCGGACGGCGATGGCTTCTTCCTCGCGCCAAGCCTGATCGACGACGTGAAGCCGGAGATGGAGTGCTACATCGAGGAGATCTTCGGCCCGGTGCTCGGCGTCACGCGCGTCGACACGTACGAGGAGGCGCTCACGCTCGTGAACGAGAACTCGTACGGGAACGGGACGGCAATCTTCACGCGCGACGGCGGAGTCGCCCGCCAGTTCCAGTTCGACGTCCAGGCGGGGATGGTCGGCGTGAACGTGCCGATTCCGGTCCCCGTCGCGTACTACTCGTTCGGCGGCTGGAAGGCTTCGCTGTTCGGCGACACGCACATCTACGGGCCCGAGGGGATCACGTTCTACACGCGCGGGAAGGTCGTCACGTCGCGCTGGCCCGACCCGGCGACGTCGAAGGTCGACCTGGGGTTCCCGCAAACCCGTTAGGAGGAGGACACGATGGATCTCTACGCAATTCTGCGCCGCAGCGGCTGGAAATCTCCGGAGGACCTGCAGGAGGCGGCCAAGCGCTCGACCGAGGAGGGCGAGCGCATGAGCGACGACATCCGCTGGATTCGCAGCTACGTGCTCGAGGAGGGCGGGAGCACCGTCGGGACCGTCTGTATCTACGAAGCGACGAGCCCCGAGGCGATCCGCGAGCACGCGTCTGCGGCTGAGCTGCCGGTCGACGAGATCATCAAGATCGCGGACACGGTCATCGTCCGGCCGGACCCGCTCGCGGCGGCGACCTAGACCGCGAATCGGGCGTTCGAAAGCCAGCTGCGTCGCACGGTCGGCGCAGCTG
>JALZOQ010000444.1 GCA_030913835.1 Actinomycetota bacterium
GTGCGGTCGCGCGCGAGCAGCCGCGCCACGTGGCCGGTCACCGCGGTCTTCCCCACCCGCTTGCCCGTGCCGATCACGGCCAGCGAAGGGAGCTCGAACGGCTCGTACGAGGGCGGGTCGAAGCGAAAGTCCGCGCCGACGTACGGGAGTCCGGCCGCGAGCGCACGCGACGCCCAGCGCAGCCGCTCGGCGGGGCCGAGCACCGGCTCGTCGGAGAGGTCGAGCACGAGCTCCGCCCCCTCGAAGTCGTCGACGAGCGGCACCCCATAGTCCTCTCCTCCCCGGAGTTTCTCCGTGCCGCCGACGAGGATCGCGCCGACCACGTCGTGCGGCAGCGCAGCGAGCGCATCCCGAACCACCGGCGCGTAGTGCTCCCCGTCGATGAGAGCCACGGCCCTCACGTGCTCGACCGCCATCGACTCCCGCCCGGCGAAGCCGGGCTCCGCCGGCGGCGCCTCGAGAACGCGAGGAAACGCATCATGACCTCGTCGTCACTTCGCCCTCGATGCGGGCCGTGTACTTCTCGTAGGCGAGCGTCTCGGTCGAGAACTGGATGATCTTCTCCTGCCCGTGGAACGGGTAGCGGCGCCAGACGTCGACGTGCTTTCCCTCGACCTCGACGACGTTGTAACAGGGCCTCGTGTTGCCGCGGAGCCGCAGCGACGAGACCGTGCCGGCGTTCACGACGAACAGATCCTCGAGCTTCCAGGCGTAGGGGACGTGCTTGTGGCCCGAGAGCACGAGCTGCACCCGGGCGCGCTGCAGGCACTCGATCGCGTCGCCGGCGTCGTAGATGACGTTTCGCTCGCGTCCGGTGCCCGGCACCGGGAGGAGGTGGTGGTGGCACACGAAGATGCGGAGATCCGACTCGTCGGCGGCGAACTGCTCCTCGATCCAGCGGTAGCGCCCCCGCCCGATCTGACCGTGGTCGAGGTCGGGCTCGGTCGAGTCGACCGCGACGACGGTGACGCCGTTCACGCGGAGCACCGAGTTGCGATCCCCGAACAGATCCTCGAAGTGGACGTAGCCGACGTTCCGCGAGTCGTGGTTGCCCGGGATGACGACCAGGTGCTCGCACTCGATCCGATCGAGGTAGCTCTTGGCCTGGAGGTACTCCTGCTTGAAGCCGAACGTGGTCAGGTCGCCGGAGCAGATGACGGCATCCGGATGCAGCTCGTTGATCTCCGTGACCGCGCGCTCGAGCAGGTTCGGCACGAAATGCGGGCCTCCGCAGTGGAGATCCGAGAGGTGAGCGATCGTGAAGAGCCCTGCGCGCGTCACGCTCGAAGTCTAAGTCCGCCCGGCAGCCCTGTCCGGGGTCGTTGCTACCCTTCCATGAGTGCCGCCGGAATCCCAGCGTTTCCAGGCATATTGCGGAGTGAAGCCACCGCGCTTTCAGAACGCCGCCGAACTCGAGTGCGCCAAGGTGCTCGATTACTATGGCGTCCCCTGGGAGTACGAGCCGCGTTCCTTCGTGCTCGAGCGCGACCCTGACGGTCGCGTCATCGAGGCGTTCACTCCAGACTTCTACCTGCCGGAGCAGGATCTCTATCTCGAGATCACCGTGATGAAGCAGTCGCTCGTGACGCGCAAGAATCGCAAGGTGCGCAAGCTGCGCGAGCGCTACCCGGGGACGCGGGTCAAGCTCTTCTACAAGCGCGACATCGAGCGCCTGGCGGAGCGATACCGACTCGACCTCGCATCCTGAGCGCCGATCGCGTCGGCGAGATCTACCTGACCGCAGGGGCGATCGGCGACCGCGTGCGCGAGCTGGGCGCCGAGATCGCCGCCGACTACGCCGACCGCGAACCCGTCCTCGTCGCCGCGCTGAAGGCGAGCACGATCTTCTGCGCCGATCTCTCGCGGGCGATCCCGATCCATCACGCGCTCGATTTCCTGGAGCTCGCCGGCTACGGCAGCGCCGAGACGGGCGGTCACTCCGGGATCCGGCTCCTGAAGGATCTCGACAGCGAGATCTCCGGCCGCGACGTGATCGTCGTCGAGGACGTCGTCGACACCGGGCTCACGCTCAACTACCTCTGCAAGACGCTGAACCTCCGCGAGCCGCGGTCGCTGGTCGCCGCGACCTTCCTCGACCGGCCGTATCGCCGGCTCGTGGACGATCTGCCCGTCCGCTACGTCGGCTTCACGGTCCCGGACGAGCTCTTCGTGGGCTACGGCTTCGACCTCGACGAGCGCTACCGCAACCTGCCGGACCTGCACGTGCTGGACGCCGCCTGACCGGCGCCGGCGCCGTCTACCAGCGATACCAGCGGGCACCCTCCGCGCCGCGCATGAAGAAGCCGATCAGCCAGATCACGGCGAGGATCGCGGCGACGATGAGGAGCAACTTCAGCACGGCAAAGCCGAGCACTGCCAGGATGACGATCAGCAGCAGGACGAGCCAGAGCATCCGGTTCTCCTTGCTAGGGAACGGAAGAGACGTGCCCGGGCCGCGCGGTTTTCGAACCCTCCTGAATACGACCGGCCGCCCCGGGGGGAGGCGGCCGGCGTCGTCGGGAGACGACTAACCGTAGGCGCACGGGGCGTCTACGAGTTACAAGGAATAAACGCGCGAACCGGCGATACGGGTACGCGCGGGCGCTCGAAAGCTCAGAGGTACCCAAGCG
>JALZOQ010000452.1 GCA_030913835.1 Actinomycetota bacterium
CGTCTTCCTCGCGCAGGAGATCGCGGTCGGCTACTCGTCGTATCCGACACCTGAGATCGAGACGAACGCGAAGTCCTTCCGGCAGCTCGGGCTCGGCTACGCGAACCTCGGCGCGCTGCTGATGGCGCGCGGGCTCCCGTACGACTCGGACGAGGGCCGCGCCTACGCGGCGGCGATCACCGCGCTGATGACGGGCCGCGCCTATCGCAAGTCGGCCGAGATCGCGAAGCGGATGGGCCCGTTCGAGGGCTACCAGCCGAACGCGGCCGCGATGATCGGCGTGATCGCGCAGCACCGCGCGGCCGTCGGGAACATCGAGAACCAGGACATCGTCCCCGACGATCTCCTCACCGCGTGCCGCAAGGCCTGGGACGACGCGCTCGACCTGGGCGAGATCGCGGGCTACCGCAACGCGCAGGCGACCGTGCTCGCGCCGACCGGGACGATCAGCTTCATGATGGATTGCGACACGACCGGCGTCGAGCCCGACTTCTCGCT
The DNA here is from genome assembly GCA_030913835.1 of Actinomycetota bacterium. GTDB lineage: Bacteria > Actinomycetota > Thermoleophilia > Gaiellales > Gaiellaceae > UBA5186. The sequence continues at coordinate 499 of JALZOQ010000452.1, forward strand.
CGTGAAGTCGAAGAAGCTCGTGGGTGGCGGCGAGATCACGATCGTGAACAAGACGGTGCCGATGGCGCTCGAGAAGCTCGGCTATTCGCCGCAGGAGCGCGAGGACATCGTCGCGTTCGTCGACGAGCGCAACACCGTCGTGGGCGCGCCGCAGGTGAAGACGGAGCACTACCCGGTCTTCGACTGCGCGATCGGCGACCGCGCGATCCACTACCGCGGCCACGTGAAGATGATGGGCGCCGTCCAGCCGTTCATCTCGGGCGCGATCTCGAAGACGGTGAACCTGCCCGAGAGCGTGACGGTCGACGAGGTGTCGGGGCTCCTGCTCGAGGCGTGGAAGCTCGGCGTGAAGGCGATCGCGATCTACCGCGACAACTGCAAGGTCGCCCAGCCGCTCGCGGGCAAGGAGGACAAGGGCGCAATCACGCTAATCCCCGCCACCGCCGCACACGTGACGGCTCCGCGCCGCCGCCGCGTACCCGAGGATCGTCAAGAGATCGGCCGCAAGTTCCGCGTGGGCGACTACGAGGGCTACTTGCACGTGGGGCTGTTCGAAGACGGGACTCCCGGCGACATCTTCTGCGACGTCTCGAAGGTTGGGACGACCCTGCAGGGCCTGATGAACTCGCTGATGATCTCGGTGTCGCTCGGCCTGCAGTACGGCGTGCCACTGGAGGTGTATGTGTCGAAGTTCAGCCACATGCGCTTCGAGCCGGCCGGGATGACAAACGATCCAGACATCCGAGCGGCCAAGTCGATCGTCGACTACATCTTCCGCTGGATGGGAAAGAAGTTCCTAACGGTCGACCAGCAGGAAGAGCTCGGGATCCTCAGCGCCGAGGTACGCGCGCGGCTAGCGGCGGCGTACAACGCCCCGGCTCCGACAGAGGAGACCGCGATCGTCGAGGCGCAGGCCCCGGGCCAGACGGCGCTCTTCAACAACTGGGAGGACGCAGTGGAGTGCGCGCGGTGCGGCGGGCGGATGGTCAGGACCGGCTCTTGCTACACGTGCCGGGACTGCGGGACTAACACGGGCTGCAGCTGACGCACACGGCACCGTCATCATCGGGTAGGCCGCGGAAGCGGCCTACCCTTTTTTGCTACGCCGCAGCTTCCGAGTTCAGCGGGTGCGACAGCCAGTGCGCACCGCTTAACCGGAACGGTGCCCACACGTACGGATCCGTGTACCTATCCCCAATCCTGTCTATCTCTCGTCGCCAGGCCGAGGAGCCGGCGTCTAGTGCACGCCCGAGCGCATTGTTCGGCTCAATGCAGCGATATTCGCCGGACCGGAGCAAAGTAACGCTGCTGTCAAAAGCAGCACCGACCGGCGACCCAGTCTGGAGCTGCGTATGCAGGTTCGTCATGAACAGGAAAGATGCGAAATCCCACACAGGCCACATCGTCGACACAACCGCACGGGCCCCTTGGGCTAGAAAGGCACCGTCAAGTCCGTTGTACAGCTCAATTCCGGTGTTACCGGTTGCGCCGCGTCCACTCTCACACGCGGCCAACAGAATCAGTTCCGCACCACGCAGATCGATGTCGCGATGGACCTCAGCTGCAGTTAGGTACTCGTCGCCACCTCCGTTCTCGTGCAACCGGATCGCTGATGCGGCGTGGTCATTGCCCCACGATGCGCCGTGCGCGGCAACGTGAATCAGTCGACCCGCGCGCAATGCTTCGACGACTTTTTCTCGATCGGAGCCATCCGGGACGAGGTTCGCATCCTTTCCGTAAACCGCTTCCGCAGCTGCCACTTCCGCGTCCGCCCAGGGCAGTGAGCCACCATGAGCTGCGATCAGTTCCACCCCGCTTCGGTCGAGTCGGGTCTCGAAAGCCAGGCGACGGAGAATCTCGATCGACGGGGCGTAGCTGACGCGGTACTTGTCGCTGAGAATCCCGCCTCCGAGTTGAAGCGCACCGAACGGAACCGCATACAGGAGCGACCACGGCACGATCACGAGCTCGGTCGCTTCAACGTCGGCCAGTGCCGCATCGAGTTCCTCGGCGAAGCCGACGACAGCGCTCAAGAGAGCTCTGACATCGCCATGAGTTCCAAGGAGCCACGGGTTAATTGCCGCTTGAGCCGTCTGGAGATCAACGCAGTCGCCCTGTGTCCAGCCGCGTACAGAGCCGTCCTCAGCGACCCAGTAGCCGACGATGCGACCGTCGTGGATGTTGTAGTGCACGAGTACGCGCCCCTCACTCGCAAGACCCGAAACAAAGCTCTCTAGTTGAGCCCCGTAGTCGGCATGTTCCTCAAGCCCCGCAAAGCGCGGGTAGACGCGTCGAGCGTCGAGGAATCGCCGCTTAGCGGCCGCAGCCTGGCGCTGTAAGTTCGCTGTATCCAGCTGCATGTGCACCGCACGCGCCCGCGTGACCTCGACATCGAGTAGTTCTTGACGGGCCGCGGCGACCTCGACGTCGTCGAGATGGAGTCGGCCAAGCTGAAGGAGAAGCTCAGACTTAGCATTCTCGGTGGCGAAGAAGCCCCCGACGACATGTT
>JALZOQ010000457.1 GCA_030913835.1 Actinomycetota bacterium
GCGAGCTCTCCTTCGCCGCGCGGGACGAAAACGAGGGCGTCCGCCGCGGCCGCCCGCGCGATCATGTGCGACTCCTGGCCGCGCAGCGGCTCGAGCCGGACTCCGTCACTATCGACTGACGAGCGCGCCCGCACGAGCTCGTCGCGGTCCTCGCCTCGGCGCAGGCTTGCCGCGAGCCGGCCCACGTGGAAGTGCGGCCCAGGATCGGCGAGGCCCTGCAGCGCCAGCACCGCCGGCCGCACGAACAGCTCGAACCCCACGAGCGACGAGACGGGATTCCCGGGCAGACCGAACACGAGCGTGCGATCGCGCACGCCGAAGGCGATCGGCTTCCCGGGCTTGACCGCGACGCGCCAGAACACCTCCTCGACTCCAAGCGCCCGCCCGACCTCACGGACCAAGTCGTGCGGTCCGACTGAGACGCCGCCGGAGCTGACGAGAACATCCGCCGCGAGACCGCGTTCGAGCGCGCGCCGATGCGCCTCCTCGTCATCTGGGACGGGAGGGAGCACGTCGACGTCGGCGCCCGCGCTCTCGAGCGCGGCGGCGAGAATCGTTCCGTTCGCCTCGTAGATCTGGCCAGGCTCGAGCGGCTCGCCCGGCGAGCGCAGCTCGGTGCCGGTGACGAGAACGGCGGCGCGCGGGCGGCGGGCGCACACCACCTCGGCGATCCCCGCGGCCGAGAGCGCTCCGAGCTGGGCAGGCCCGAGCCGGATCCCGGCCTCGATAACGGGCTCTCCCGCCCGCACGTCGCCGCCGCGAGGCCGCACGTTCGCACCCACGTCCACAGAGCCGGGAAACTCCACGTTGTTGTCATGTTCGACAACATACTCGATGGGGACGACGGCATCGGCACCGCCGGGGACGACACCGCCCGTGGCGATCGCCATCGTCTCGCCGGGAGCGAGACTTCGCGGCGCGGGCTTACCTGCGGGGATGCGCGCTACGACCGGAAGCGTGCCCGGGACGTCGGCCGCGCGAACGGCGTACCCATCCATCGCGGAGCTCGAAAACGGCGGCAGATCGACCGCAGCGGATGCCGCGACGGCGACCACGCGGCGCGCGGCTCGAGCGACGGGAACGACCTCCGACGGAAGCGTCTCGACCCGCGCGAGCACGCGCGCGAGCGCCTCGTCGATCGACAGGAGCTCCTGCACAACGCGACATAAGCTATCCCGGTGGCGGAGGAGGTGATCAGGGGCCGGTACCGCCTCGAGCAGGCGCTCGGGGACAGCGGGATGTCCGAGGTCTGGCTCGCGACCGATCTGGAGCTCGACCGCCCCGTCGCGCTCAAGCTCCTGGCGGGGAACGCCGACCGGCAACGCTTCGAGCGTGAAGCGCGCGCGGCCGCCGCGCTCTCGCACCCGAACATCAACCAGCTCTTCGACTTCGGCGAGGTGGACGGACGGCCGTACATGGTGCTCGAGTTCCTGCCGGGCGGGACGCTCGAGGAACAGCTCACAGACGACCGGCCGCTGCCCGACGAGCAGACGGCGCAGATCGCACGCGACCTCGCGGACGGCCTCGCTCACGCGCATGCGCACGGACTCGTTCATCGCGACCTGAAGCCCGCGAACGTGCTCTTCGACAGCGAGGGGCGAGCGAAGATCGCCGACTTCGGACTCGCACACATGGGCGACGCCGGCACGCTGACGGAAGCGGGCACCGTGCTCGGGACGGCCGCATACATCTCGCCGGAGCAAGCGGCCGGGGAGCCGGCAGGCCCGGCCAGCGACGTCTACTCGTTCGGCGTGATCCTCTTCAGGATGCTGACCGGGCGGCTCCCGTTCGAGTCCGACCAGCCGCTCGAGCTCGTCGCCATGCACCGCGACTTGGCCCCGCCCCTGGTCGAGGAGATACGACCCGACGTCCCGCCGCGGCTCGAGAGCCTGGCGACCGCGGCACTCGCGAAGGATCCGGCCGATCGGCCGCCTGACGGCAGCGCGCTGCTGGCGGAGCTGGGATCCGCCGGGGGCATCGACGCCACGAAGGTGCTCGCCTCTGCGCCGCGACGGCCACGCGATCCTGGCCGGAGGGCCGCACACCCGAAGTGGCGGATCCCGCTCCCGGTCCTGGTCGCCGGCCTGCTCGCAGCCGGAGCAGCGGGGGTCGGGCTCGCCTTCGTCGCCACGCGTGGCGACTCTGCTCCGCCGGCG
>JALZOQ010000462.1 GCA_030913835.1 Actinomycetota bacterium
GCGCGGCGAACATCGGGTCGTGGAGGCCGCGAGCGTGATCTACCGCGCCGAGGTCGTGGCTATGCTGTTTGCGGTTGCAGACCTGAACGTGAAGCTCCGGCGGATCATCGAGCTTCTGGAGGAGGAATTCGATGGCGGCGAAGCGACATCGGAGGACGACGCCTGAGGAGCGTGCTCGCTGGCTCGAGAACGAAGAGCGGCTACAGAAGCTCTTGCAGCGCGCGCTTGAAGAGCTCGGCACGACCCGTGAGGAGCTGCACCGGAAGCTCGGTCTGCCCGAGCCGCACCGGCGCGGCGCCTAGGACCCGCGCCCGATCCATTCTTCTCCGCCCTCGTAGACCTCCTTCTTCCAGACGGGGACGCTTTCCTTGAGCACGTCGATCGCGTCCTTGCACGCGGCGAGGGCGTCCGCGCGGTGTGGGGCCGAGACGGCGATGACCACGCTCGGCTCGCCGATGCCGACGCGGCCCACGCGATGGTGGATCGCCACGGCGCAGAGGTCGTAGCGCTCCTCGAGCTGCGCCGCGATGCCCGCCATGACGTCCTCGGCCATCTCCGCGTACGCCTCGTAGTCGAGCCAGCGCACGGTGCGGCCGCGCGACTCGATCCGGGTCGTGCCGGCAAACGTCGCGATCGCGCCCGCACGCTCGTCGGCAACCTCAGCGACTACGGCGTCGAGCGACAGCGGCTTCTCGCTCAGCCGGAAGTCGCCGCCTGAAACCGGCGGGATCAGCGCCACCTCGTCGCCGTCCGTGAGTGCGGCGCTCTTGTCCGCGTAGCCCTTGTTGAGCGCGTAGTGGATCCCGCGCGGCTGCTCGCCGAGCTCGAGCCCGGCCCAGACGTCCTTCACTTTCGCACCGTCGGGGAGCTCGAGCTCGCGTGCGCTCCAGCCCGCGCGCTCGCGCAGGCCGGCGAAGAGCTTCACGGTGACCCTCACGACCGCAAAGCGTACGCTCGCGCTCGATGGCAGACCTTCAGATCGGGCAAGTGGAATCGGACGACGACCTCGAGGCGATGAGCATCGTCCTCCACCTGGCGAACCCGGACCTACCCCCGACCGCCGGCAACGTCGAGGGCATCCGGCACAACCGCGACTCGAATCCCGACCTCACGTACGTCGTCGCGCGGCTGGACGGCAAGCCGGCCGGCTGCGGCTACGCCGAGCTCCTCAACGCCTCGTGGGTCGTGGCGCAGACAGACGTCGTGTCCCAGCTACGCGGCCGCGGGGTCGGGACAGGCTTGCTGGCGGAGATCTCCCGCGTCGCGGCGGCGAACGGCCGCACCGAGCTGCAGGGGGAGGTGCGCGAGAGCGACACCGAGTCGCGCGGCTACTTCGAGCGCCGCGGCTACGTGCGAGTTGGAGGAGAACAGGCCGTCGCGCTCGATCTGGCGCAGCACGATCCCCTGCCGGTGCAGCCGCCGACGGGGATTGAGATCGTGTCCCGTGAGGAACGGCCTGAGCTCTCGAGAGGCATGTATGAGGTCGCGCAGGAGGCCGAGCAGGACATTCCGGATGCGATCCCGGCCCGGAGCTTCGAGATCTGGCGCTCGCGCGAGCTCGACCGACCGAGCAGGATTTCCGCCTTGACTTTCATCGCGCTCGCCGGCGACGAGGTCGTTGGCTACGCCGGGCTCGACGATTACGGATCGGATGCCTTCCACGGGCTCACGGCGGTGAAGCGGGCCTGGCGCGGGCAGGGTGTCGCGACGGCGCTGAAGCGGTCGCAGATCGCGGCGGCGAAAGAGCGGGGAGTCAAGCGCCTGGTCACGGAGAGCGAGGAGCGGAACACGCCGATGCGCCGGCTGAACGAAAAGCTCGGGTACAAGCCCGAGCCGTCGCTGAGCACGGTCGTCCTGCGCGGGTCTTTGCTGCCTTAGCGCCTACGATGCCCGCGATGGCGTCGACCAACCGCCGCGAAACCGACTCCGGTATCGAGATCAAGCCCGTCTACACGGCCGAAGACGCGCCGGACGAGCTCGAGCTCCCCGGCGAATTACCGTTCACGCGGGGGCCGTATCCGGATATGTACCGCGGCCGCCCGTGGACGATCCGCCAGTACGCGGGCTTCGCCTCTGCGGAGGAGACGAATGCGCGCTTCCGGTACTTGCTCGCGCACGGCCAGACCGGCCTCTCGGTCGCCTTCGACCTCCCGACGCAGCTCGGTTACGACTCCGACGACCCGCGCGCCGAGGGCGAGGTCGGGCGCACCGGTGTCGCGATCGACTCGATCGCCGACATGGAGCTGCTGTTCGACGAGATTCCGCTCGCGGAGGTCTCGACGTCGATGACGATCAACGCGCCGGCCGCGCTCCTGCTGCTCCTCTACGAGCTGGTCGCGGAGGAGCAGGGCGTCGCGGCGGACGCGCTGCGCGGGACGGTGCAGAACGACATCCTCAAGGAGTACTGCGCCCGCGGGAACTACATCTTCCCGCCGCGGCCCTCCATGCGCCTGACCACCGATCTCTTCGCCTACTGCGCGGAGCGGATCCCGAAGTGGAACACGATCTCGATCTCCGGGTACCACATCCGTGAGGCCGGCTCGACCGCGGTCCAGGAGCTCGCGTTCACCCTCGCCAACGGGATCGCCTACGCCGACGCGGCCGTAGCGGCCGGCCTCTCGCCCGACGACTTCGGGGAACGGATCTCGTTCTTCTTCAACGCGCACAACCACTTCTTCCAGGAAGTGGCGAAGTTCCGTGCCGCCAGGCGTCTCTGGGCCGAGATCATGCGCGACCGCTTCGGGGCCACGAACCCGCGCGCGCAGGCGCTCCGCTTC
>JALZOQ010000009.1 GCA_030913835.1 Actinomycetota bacterium
TTGCCTCGGAACGACCATCGCACCCCGACGACGAGCGGCGTTCCACCAACCCCTTAGCCGCTCCGCTCCAAAGCGAACGCGATGTTCACGGTGGTCCGGTACTGGGTGATGTGGCCGTCTTCGACCTCGGCGCTCATCGAGAGCACGTCGGCACCGGTGATTCCGCGCAGCGTCTTCGAGGCCTCGACGACAGCGGTCTCGGCCGCCTTGGCAAAGCTTTCCGGGGACGAGCCGATGATCGTCACGACCTTTGCTACCTGGGCCATTTCAACTCCTTTGCGTGGCAGAGAGGGACGCCCTCAATGTTCCTTTAGGTTCTTCGAACCAAACTGAGTTCCCAGGTACGCTTCCCGACCGGTGTTCGAGGCCCTTTCAGACAGGCTGCAGTCCGCGCTCGGCGACCTGCGTGGACGCGGGAAGCTGGACGAGGAGCAGATCTCACGCGCGATGCGCGAGATCCGGCTCGCGCTGCTCGAAGCGGACGTCAATCTCGCTGTCGTCAAGCAGTTCGTCGGGCAGGTCCGCGAGCGCGCGCTCGGCCAAGAGGTGCTGAAGAGCCTCACGCCGGGCCAGCAGCTCGTGAAGGTCGTCAACGAGGAGCTGACGGCGCTGATGGGCGCGGGCGCCTCAGGGCTTGCGTTCGGCCGCCCGCCGACGGTGATCCTTCTCGCAGGCCTCCAGGGCTCGGGCAAGACCACCGCCGCGGCGAAGCTCGCGCTGCTCCTGCGCAACGAGGGCAAGAAGCCGTCGGTGATCGCCGCCGACCTTCAGCGTCCGGCCGCGATCGACCAGCTCGAGCAACTCGGCAAGCAGATCCAGATTCCGGTCTACAGCGAGCGAGACACCCAGGATGCCGTGGGCGTCGTCGACCGCGGCCTCGACCAGGCGCGGCTCGACGGGCAGGACGTCGTGATCGTCGACACGGCCGGCCGCCTGCACGTGGACGAGGAGCTGATGGATGAGCTCGTCCGCGTTCGCAACGCGGCGAAGCCGATGAACGTCCTGCTCGTTCTCGACGCGATGACCGGCCAGGAGGCCGTGAACGTCGCGCAGGCCTTCCAGGAGCGGATCGCCTTCGACGGTGTGCTGATGACGAAGCTCGACGGCGACGCGCGCGGCGGCGCAGCGCTCTCCGTCAAGCACGTCACCGGGCGCCCGATCAAGTTCATCTCGGTCGGCGAGAAGGTCGATCAGCTCGAGGTCTTCCACCCCGACCGCATGGCGTCCCGGATCCTCGGGATGGGCGACGTCCTTTCGCTGATCGAGCGCGCCGAGGCGGCGGTCGACGAGGACGACAAGGAAGAGCTGGAGCGTCGGATGATGAAAGGCGAGTTCACCTTCGACGACTTCCTCAAGAGCTACAAGATGCTGCGCCGCATGGGTCCCGTACAGGGGATCCTGAAGCTGATCCCGGGCCTCGGAAAGCAGATGGAAGGGCTCGATCAGGTCGATGAGAAGCAGATGGGCCGCGTCGAGGCGATCATCCTCTCGATGACGCCACAGGAGCGCGCGGTGCCGCACATGATCGACGGCCAGCGTCGCATGCGAATCGCGAACGGCTCGGGCGCGTCGGTCCAGCAGGTGAACCAGCTGCTGGAGGCGCGCAAGCAGATGGCGAAGATGATGAAGGGGATGGGGAAAGGCAAGATGCCCGACCTCGGCAAGATGATGGCGGACCGCGGAGCGGCGCAACAGCCCTCGCTGTCGACGCGGCCGGGCAGTTCCGGCCGGAAGAAGAAGAAGCGATCGAAAGCTAGGAGGTAGCTTGGCAGTACGGATGAGATTGACCCGCGTCGGGTCGAAGAAGAACCCGATCTACCGGGTCGTGGTGGCCGACTCGCGCTCGCCGCGCGACGGCAAGTTCATCGAGATCGTCGGGCGGTACAACCCGCAGCACGATCCCTCGCTGATCGAGTTCGACGAAGACCGCGTGCGCGAGTGGCTGAGTAAGGGCGCCCAGCCCTCGGAAGCGGTCTCGCGCCTGCTCAAGGCGAAAGACCTGCCTCGGACGGCCAAAGAAGTCGGGTAGTTGGTCGAGCTGCTCGAGTATCTCGCTCGGCAGCTCGTCGACGAGCCGGACGCCGTGCGCGTGGAGGAGATCGACGAAGGCGAGGATCTCGTCCTGCGCCTGCACGTCGCGCTCGAGGACGTCGGCAAGGTGATCGGGCGGCAGGGCCGCATCGCGCGGGCCTTGCGCACGGTCGTACGCGCGGCCGCGGTGCGTGAGCAGCGCCGCGTGCTCGTCGAGATCGCCGACTAGTCCCCGTGGCGATCGCGGCGCTGTACGACGTCCACGGGATGGTGCAGGCCCTCGACGCGGTGCTGGCGGAGCCCGATGTCGCGTCGGCCGACGTGATCGTGATCGGCGGTGACGTCGCTGCCGGGCCGTTCCCGCGCGAGACGCTCGAGCGCCTGCGCGAGCTCGGCGATCGGGCGCTCTGGGTGCGCGGGAACGCGGATCGCGAGCTCGGGGGCTGGACGCGCGAGCAGCTCCGCGACGAGGAGATCGCGTTCCTTCAGGACCTGCCCAGGGGTCAGACCCTGGGACGCGTCCAGTTCTGCCACGCGACGCCGCGGAGCGATGAGGAGATCCTCACCGCGATCAGCCCCGAAGATGCATGGCTCGAGGCATTCGCCGCGGTGGACGCCTCGCTCGTCGTAGCCGGGCACACGCACATGCAGCTCGATCGCATGGTGGGGGACGTTCGCTTCGTCAACGCCGGCTCGGTCGGTATGCCGTACGAGGACGAGGTGGTCGCGTTCTGGACGCTGATCGCGGGCGACGATGTCGAATTCCGGAAGACGCTGTTCGACATCGATCGCACCGCCGCCGAGATCGAGGTGTCGGGCTGGCCGGGCGCGCAGGAGTTCGTGGCGGAGAACCTCTTCGTCGCTCCCTCGCGCGACGAGGCGACCCAGCTGTTCGAGAGCTGGCGGTGAGCGACCGAGTCGTAGTCGGCCGCGTCGGCAGGCCGCACGGCCTCGACGGGTCGTTCGTGGTCGAGGAAGCGAGCGACGCGCCGGAGCGATTCGCCCAGGGTGCGGAGCTCATCGCCGCGGGCGAGCCGGCGAAGGTCGTCGCGTCCAAGCGCGCCGGCAAGGGACGCCTCATCGTGAAGCTCGACCGGCGGGTGGAAAGGGGCACCGCGCTCGAGGTGGCGCGGGAGGCGCTGCCCGCGCCCGAGGCGGGGGAGTGGTACGTGTTCCAGCTCGTCGGTCTGGACATCGAGGAGGAGGGTGGCCGTCCTCTCGGCAAGGTCGCCGATGTCGAGCCGTGGCCTGCAAACGACGTCCTCGTCCTCGAAAACGGTGCGATGCTGCCGCTCGTCGACGCGTGCGTGCTGGAGGTCGACCTCGACGCGGGTCGAATCCTGGTTGCGCCCGGCTTCGCCGACGCTGGATAACCTCCCACGACTTTTCATGAGCTCCTTCCGGAATGAAGCACAGGCCGCCTGGCCGCGCTGGACGGCACGAGGCGTCGTCCTCAGTCGCGGGCATAGCTCCGCTTTGCCCGCTCCCTGCGTCCTAGGCTCGCACTCGTCCATCACGCCCATCCGGCGTGTGGTCATCCCGGAATGAGCTTGCAGCTCGACGTCTTCACTCTGGTTCCGCACGCCTTCGGTTGGCTCACCGAGCAGCGGCCGCTTGCGGCGGTCCTCGGCAGGGAGCTCGATCTACGGCTGTTCAGCTATCGCGACACGACGCCGCTGCGGGCAGGTCAGGTGGACGACGAGCCGTACGGCGGCGGGGCCGGGATGGTGCTGCGCGTGGACGTCGTCGCAGCGGCGCTCGACAGCGTCTACGGCGGTCGGCCCGAGCATCGCGTCATCGCGCTGACGCCCCAGGGGCGCCAGCTCGACCAGCCGCTCGTCGAGGAGCTCGCGCGGGAGGATCGCTTGACGCTGCTCTCGTCCCGGTTCGAGGGCTTCGACGAGCGGATCGTCTCGAAGCTCGCGACGGATGCGATCTCGATCGGCCCGTACGTCCTCTCCGGCGGCGAGCTTCCCGCGATGGTGCTCGTCGACGCGATCGCGCGTCGTCTGCCCGGCGCCTTGGCCGTCGGCTCGGGAGAGAACGAGAGCTTCTCCGACTTGCTCGAGGGCGGGCTCGAGTATCCGCATTACACGCGTCCGGCGGAGTTCTCGGGCTGGCAGGTTCCGGATGTCCTGCTCTCGGGCGACCACGCCCGCATCGACGCGTGGCGCCGCGAGCAGAGCCGGCTGCGGAGCGTGCATTGAGAAAGCCGCTCGAGCGCCTCGGGCTCTCGCACAACCAGCGCGTCACGATCGACTGGATCCTCACGATCGTCGGCGCGATCGCAATCGTGCTCGCGATCAAGGCGTGGGTGGTCAACCCGTACCGAATCCCGTCCTCCTCGATGGAGCCGACGCTGCACTGCGCCGTCCCGGGTGCGTTCTGCGAGGAGCGCTTCTCGGACCGGGTGCTCGCCAACCGATTCATCTACCGCTTCCGAGGCCCTAGGCGCGGGGAGATCATCGTGTTCGAGACGCCGCCGAAGGCACGTTTGCGCTGCGGCGCCGGAGGGACGTTCGTGAAGCGGCTGGTCGGGCTGCCGGGCGAAACGGTGCGCGCGACCGACGGCCAGATCTACATCAACGGCAAGCTCCTCCCCGAGCCGTACATCCGCGCCGACCGGCGCGACCACAATCCCACGCAGGTCTTTCAGGTGCCGAAGGACCAGTACTTCATGATGGGCGACAACCGGCAGCAATCGTGCGATTCTCGGCAATGGGGAGGCGTCCCCCGCGGCAACCTGATCGGCCAGGTGTTCGCCGTGTACTGGCCGCCGAACCGCATTTCTCTTCGCTGATGGCTCGCCGGCGGCGCGCGGGCTCGGGCGGGTCTTTCCCGTTGCTCGCCTGGGCGGCCGGGACGGTGGTCGCGCTCGCCGTGCTCGTCGCGCTGACGTCGCACCTGTACCGTATCCCGTCCTCGGCGATGGAGCCCACGCTCCGCTGCGGGAAGCCGGGGCCCGGCTGTACCGGCGGCAGCGACGACCGGATCGTCGTGCCGCGGTTCCTCTTCAAGAACGTGCGGCGCGGCGACCTGATCGCCTTCAAGACGCCGCCGCTCGCACGGGTTCGCTGCGGCACGGGCGGAGTCTTCGTGAAGCGCGTGGTCGGGCTGCCGGGAGAGACGATCGGAGAGCGAAGCGGCACGATCGTCCTCAACGGTCGGGCGCTCCGGGAGCCCTACGTCGAGCCGGCGCGGCGGGACAATCAGACGTACGCGCCACGCCGGATCCCCCCGGACGCGTACTTCGTCCTCGGCGACAACCGCGCGCAATCGTGCGACTCCCGCATCTGGGGGCCCTTGCCGAAGGCCAACGTGATCGGGCGCGTGGTCCTCACTTACTGGCCTCCGACTCGAATCGGCTTTCGCTAGCATGGTGCGTCGGCCCGGCGGGCCGTCCTTCCCATGAGCAACATCATCGAGACACTCGAGCGGGGTCTGCTGCGCGACGACATCCCGCAGTTCAAAGCCGGAGACAGCGTGCGCGTCCACTTCCAGGTGATCGAGGGCCAGCGGCGCCGTTTGCAGGTGTTCGAGGGGATCGTGATCAAGCGTCAGGGCGCCGGGGTGCGTGAGACATTCACTGTCCGCAAGCAGTCGTTCGGCGTCGGGGTGGAGCGAACGTTCCCGCTCCACTCGCCCAAGATCGAGCGGATCGAGGTCGTGCAGATCGGCGACGTGAATCGCGCGAAGCTGTACTACCTCCGCGGCAAGGTGGGCAAGAAGGCCCGGGTCCGCGAGCTGCGCCAGTAACGATTCGTCCTGCGCGGGACGTGTCTCGGGTGAACGGCGGGGCCTGACCCCGAGCCATGCCCGGATAGGACGCTCGCGAGCGCTTTGCGAGCCGGCGCTTCTCGATTTTTCATCACCGCACGCAGGAAGATTGGCGTGCCACGATCGTTTCGGCCCTGGCGGAGGGTCTGGCACCACGAACCCGCGGTAAGGGACGCGTCCGGCCGTCGGCCCGTCAGCTGGTGTGCCAAGTCTGTGTCGACTTCGGGCGCCGGCGGAGGCAGGCGCTATCCTCGCGCGGTGGCCCCGAAGCGCACCGGCCTGAAGCTCCTCCAGTTCGACCGGAAGCTCGGCGCGCGCTTCGTCGCAGGCGTTGACGAGGCCGGACGTGGGCCGCTCGCCGGTCCGCTCGTGGTCGCTGGTGTCCTACTCGACTACGAATGCCTGCACGACCACAAGGTGCGTCCGCTCGCCTTCCTGAACGACTCGAAGCAGTGCAGTCCCGCGCGACGGGAAGAGCTGTTCCGCGCCGTCTTCTCGTGTGCGGAGCAGGTCGTGGTACGAGTGATCCCTCCCGGAGACATCGATCGGAACGGCCTGCACAAGTCGAACCTCGCCGGGCTGCGAGCGATGCTGCACGCGCTGTCGCCCCCGGCGGAGGCCTGCCTGGTCGACGGGTTCCGGCTTGGCCCGACAGCGCCCGAGCATCGCGCGGTCGTCGACGGGGACGAGAAGAGCGCCGCGATCGCCGCCGCGTCGATCGTCGCGAAGGTCGTGCGCGACCGCGCCATGCGCCGGATGGACGCGCTGTTCCCTCACTACGGCTTCCGCTCCCACGTCGGGTACATCACACCGGGCCATTCCGCGGTGGTGCGGCAGCGCGGCCCGTCACAGATCCACCGCCGGTCGTTTCAGGCGCTCTGCTATGC
>JALZOQ010000022.1 GCA_030913835.1 Actinomycetota bacterium
CTCTACGCCCTCGTCGCCGAGGGCTTCCCCGACGCGTGGATCGAGGATCCGGCGCTCACGCCCGAGACCGACCCGGTCCTCGAGCCCCATCGCGACCGGATCACCTGGGATGCGATCATCCACTCGGTCGCGGACATCGAGGGGTTGCCTTTCCCGCCCCGGATGATCAACGTCAAGCCGTCGCGATTCGGCACGCTCGAGGGGCTGTTCGCCGCGTTCGACCACTGCGCGGAGCGGGGCATCGAGACCTACGGCGGCGGCCAGTTCGAGCTTGGCCCGGGCCGCGGTCACATCCAGTGCCTCGCGTCGCTGTTCTCCCCGGACACCCCGAACGACGTCGCGCCGAGCGGCTTCAACGTGGGGGAGCCGCGCGCCGGACTGCCGGCCAGCCCGCTGGAGCCTGCCGTGGCCGACGTCGGCTTCCGGTGGGAAACCTGACGCGATTTCGGCACAGACAGGTCACAGTTTTCCCGCTACGTTGCCTGAAATGGCGACGAAGACTGCGACACCGTGGGGAGCCGCGACGCTCGTCGAGGAGCTGAGCGTCCCCCAGAGGGCGGGCGAGAAGCGCTTCGCGACGATCGTGCAGCTGCTCGAGAACGAGCGCGGCGAGCGGCTGCTCCGCTTCGCGTACTCGACCGGCGGGACGGCGCGGCGCGGCCCGGTCACGCTACGTGGGCGCGATCTGGAGCGATTGCGCGCGGCGCTCGCCGAGCACCCGCAATTGGCCGAGGTGCTGACGATGAGCTGAGTTGCCTACACAGTCGCGAAGGCGCGCTCGCGGGCTGCGTCGACGAGCCCCGAGAGGATCAGCGCGCCGTCCGCGGCGCCGAGCAGCGGGTCGACCGCGTGCTCGGGATGCGGCATCAGGCCCATCACGTTGCCCCATTCGTTGACCACTGCCGCGATGTCCGCGATCGATCCGTTCGGGTTCTCGCCGTCGTAGCGCAGGGCAACCTGGCGGTTCGCCTCGAGCTGGTCGAGCAGCTCCGCGTCCGCGAAGTAGCACCCGTCGCCGTGCTTGATCGGGATCGTCAGCCGCTGGCCCTCCTCGCAGCGGGCGGTGAACGCGAGATCGGTGCGCTCGACGCGGAGCGCGGCGTCCCGGCAAACGAACGTGAGCGTCTGGTTCGGTCGCAGGGCTCCCGGGAGCAGCCCGGCCTCGCAGAGGATCTGGAAGCCGTTGCAGATCCCAAGCACCGGACCGCCGTCGCGGGCGAACGCCTCGACCGCCTCCATGACGGGTGCAAAGCGCGCGATCGCGCCGGAGCGAAGGTAGTCGCCGTACGAGAACCCGCCGGGGAGGATCACGCCTGCGGTTCCGCGCGGCAGCTCGGTCTCGGCGTGCCAGACAAGCGACGCGTCGGCGCCGAGCGCGCCGAGCGCCCAGGCTGCATCACGGTCGTCGTTCGACCCTGGAAAGACTATGACGGCGACTCGGGGCGGTTCCTGGTCGATTCCGGCGGTCCGGTAAGGGAGCGCAGACGCACGAGCGGGCCAAGCCCGCACGTGCTGATTGAGCCGCCGCCGAGTCGGCGTCTCTGGAGCCTCGGTCACTCGTGACCCTCCAGCGAGATCTCGTACGACTCGATCAGCGGGTTCGCGAGCAGGTGCCGGCACATCCGTTCGATCTGCTCGCGCGCTGCAGCGGGGTCCGATCCCTCGAGCTCCAGGTCCACGACGCGGCCCACCCGCGCCTCGTCGACGGCGAATCCGAGCTGGCGGAGCGAGCTTCCGACCGCGTCGCCCTCCGGGTCGAGGATGCCTTCCTTCGGCCGGACGAGCACCGTCGCTTTCATGAGAGAACCACCTCCGGGTCGGCGAGGTACGCGTCGAACTCGATGCCCGTGATCGTCTCGAACGCCTCGACGTAGCGGGCGCGTGTGCCGGCGACGACGTCGTCCGGGAGCTCGGGGCCGGGTGGTGTCTTGTCCCACCCGAGGGTCTCGCAGTAGTCGCGCACGAACTGCTTGTCGAACGACGCCTGGGCCCCGCCGGGCCGGTACTGGTCGGCGGGCCAGAAGCGCGAGGAGTCGGGGGTGAACGCCTCGTCCGCGAGCATGAGCTGCCCGTCCTCGTCGAGCCCGAACTCGAACTTCGTGTCGGCGATGATGATCCCTCTCGCGGCCGCATGCGACGAGGCGAAGGAGTAGAGCGCAAGGGCGGTCTCCTCGACCTCTGCGAACCTCTCGTCGCCGACGAGCTCGGCCGCAGCGGCTGCGTCGATGTTCTCGTCGTGCCCCTCGGCAGCCTTGGTCGACGGCGTGAAGATCGGGCGTTCGAGCTTGTCGGACTCGTGCAGCCCTGCAGGGAGCCGGTGCCCCGACGTCGAGCCGGTCGCGCTGTAGTCCTTCCAGCCCGAGCCGGACAGATAGCCGCGCACCACGCACTCGATCGGCAGCATGTCGAGCCGCTTGCACTCGGTCGAGCGCCCGTCGGACCGGAGCCCGAGCAGGTGGTTCGGGCACAGCTCACGCGTGCGCGCGAACCAGAACGCGGAAAGGCCCGTGAGCACGCGCCCCTTGTCGGGGATCTCCGTAGGGAGGACGACGTCGAAGGTCGAGATGCGGTCGGAGGCGACCAGCAGAAGGCGTTGGTCGTCCAGCGCGAACAGCTCGCGAACCTTCCCGCTCCCGACGTGGACGGCTTCAGGCATGAACGGGGTCCTCCTTTCGGACGAGGGCGTGCAGCCGCTCGAAGACGAGGTCAACGTGCTTGACGGTGGCGTCGAGGTCGAACACGGCCGCAAGCGCCTCCGGATCGAGCTTGGACGTGATCGCGCCGTTTTCCTCGACGAGCTTGCGGAAGTCCTGCTCTTCCTCCCAGGCGGTCATTGCCGAGTCCTGGACGAGCCGGTAGGCCTCGTCGCGGCCGAGCCCCGCGTCCACGAGCGCGAGCAGGAGCCGGTGGCTGAAGTGGAGCCCGTGGCTTGCGTCGAGATTGCGGCGCATGCGCTCCGGATGCACGACCAGGCCCTCGACGATCCAAGCGAAGCGGTCGAGCATGTAATCGAGCGCGAGGAAGGCGTCGGGGATTGCGACGCGCTCCGCTGCCGAGTTCGAGATGTCGCGCTCGTGCCAGAGCGGCACGTTCTCGAGCGCGACGACCGCGTAGCCGCGGACGAGCCGGGCGAGCCCGCAGATCCGCTCAGCGACCTTGGGGTTGCGCTTGTGGGGCATCGCCGACGAGCCTTTCATCCCGCGTCCGAAGGGCTCCTCGACCTCGCCGACCTCGGTGCGCGCGAGGTGGCGGATCTCGACGCAGAAGCGCTCGAGCGACGTGGCGGTCAGCGCGAGGGTCCCGATCAGCTCGGCATGGCGGTCGCGCGCGATCACCTGAGTCGACAGCGGGTCGGGCTCGAGGCCAAGGCGCTCGCAGGCGATGCGCTCGACCTCCGGATCCACCGCGGCGTAGGTGCCGACGGTGCCCGAGAGCTGGCCGACGCGGTTTCGTTCCAGTGCCGCTTCGAGACGCGAGCGGTTGCGGTCGAGCTCGAAGGCCCAGCCGGCGAGCTTCCAGCCGAACGTGGTCGGCTCGGCGTGGATCCCGTGCGAGCGACCGATCGTGATCGTGTGCCGATGCTCCTCCGCGCGGGCGACCACGAGCCCGAGCGCGCGTTCGACCCCTTCGGCGATCAGCCTCCCGGCGGCGAGCAGCTGCAGCGAGAGCGCTGTGTCGACGACGTCGGACGACGTGAGGCCGTAGTGGACGTAGCGGCCGGCCGGGCCGAGCTGCTCGGCCACCGCGTCGACGAATGCAGCCGTGTCGTGGTCGGTGACGCGCTCGATCTCCGCCACGCGCTCGGGTGTCGGGGGCTTGGCGTGGGCCCGGATCTCGGCCACCGTCTCGGCTGGAATCGTCCCCACCTCTGCCCAGGCGTCGAGCGCCGCGAGCTCGACCTCGAGCCACGTGTCGAGCTTGCCCTCCTCCGACCAGATCCTGGCCATGGCCGGACGGGAGTAGCGCGCGATCACCGGAGCCAGTCTAGAGCGGGGTCCGGTGGTCTCACGCGTCGAGAATGCGCGCGGCGAGCACGGCCGCGTTCTTGGCGTTGTCCACGCCGACGCAGGCCACGGGCACTCCCGGCG
>JALZOQ010000059.1 GCA_030913835.1 Actinomycetota bacterium
CGCCCGCCGTCGCCGTCCCCCGGGAGCAGAAGATCTCAGCACAGACCGAGAGCCAGGCTCCTTCGCCGCCCGCTAAGCAGCGGCGCGTGCGCAAGCGCCCGCCGGCCGCGAACGTGCTCGGGCTGGGTCTCGTCGGGCTCGTGCTGCTCTGGCTCGTCGTCAACCTCATCAAGAGCCCGAGCGACTTCGTCGAGATCTTCCTGATCGGCCTGACGAACGGCGCGGTCTACGGGCTGGTTGCGATCGGCTACACGCTCGTCTACGGGATCCTCCAGCTGATCAACTTCGCGCACGGCGACGTGTTCGCGCTCTCCGGCCTCGTGGCGTTCACCCTCCTGTTCAGCGTGCTCGACATCGGCGCGAACCCGCCGGCCCTCACCATCATCGGTGCGGTCGTCGTGACGCTGGCGGTCACGATGACGATGTTCGCCGGGATCAATGTCCTGGTCGAGCTCGTCGGCTACCGCCGCCTGCGCAACGCGCCGCGGCTCGCACCGCTGATCACGGCGGTCGGGATGTCGTTCATCATCCAGAACATCGGCTTGGCGGTCTACGGTGTCCCGTTCAGGTCCGGGAGCGAGTTGGTGCCGCACACGAACGTCTTCACAGTCTTCGGCGTCTCGTACCAGTGGCACAAGCTGATGGTGCTGCTCGTGACGATCCCGGTCCTCGCGGGGTTGACGTGGTTCGTGAGCGCGACCCGGCAAGGCAAGGCCATGCGCGCCACCTCGCAGGACATGGAGGCGGCCTCCGTGATGGGGATCAACGTCAACCGGACGATCTCGATCACCTTTGCGCTGGCCGGCGCGCTCGCCGCGGTCGCCGGCCTGCTGTACATGGTGCAGTTCAACGTCCGCTACGACACCGGGTTCGAGCTCGGCCTGATCGCGTTCACGGCCGCCGTGCTCGGTGGGATCGGAAACCTCCCTGGGGCGGTCCTCGGCGCGCTCGTGATCGGGTTCATCCAGGCCTTCAACGAAGGCTTGACGTGGTACGCGGCCGGCAGCGACTGGACGAGGTCGATCGTCTTCGGGATCCTGATCGCGATCCTCGTCTTCAGGCCCGAGGGCCTGCTCGGCGAGCGCACGCCGGAGGGCAACTGATGAAGGTGCCGACCAGGCTCGGCGGTTCCGGGCCCGACAAGCACCCGGCCGGGGACGGACGGATCGGCCCGTTGCAGCGCCGCTGGCGGGAGCTGCCGCAGGTCGTGCGCGACCTCGTGCTGCCCGCGCTCGTGATCCTCGTCGCGTTCCTCTACCCGCAGTACGTCGACTCGCTGAAAGGGATCCCGACGGCCGGGGAGTTCTTCCCGGGCGTGGGTTCGGTCGTGATCATGATCGTGTTCACGATGATGGCCGTCGGGCTGAACATCGTCGTCGGCTACGCAGGCCTGCTCGATCTCGGCTACGTCGCGTTCTACGCCGCCGGCGCCTACACGGCGGCCTGGCTCGCGTCGCAGCAATTCGAGCAGTGGACCTTCCACTTCGGCGACTCCGGCGTGCTGCCGACGCTGAGCGGCATCCACATCTCGATCTGGCTCGTGCTGCTCGTCGCCGGCCTGTTCACCCTCGTCGTCGGCATCGTGATCGGCCTGCCGACCCTGCGCCTGCGTGGCGATTACCTCGCGATCGTGACGCTCGGCTTCGGCGAGATCATTCCGCAGTTCGTTCGCAACGGCGACAACATCGCGGGCTTCGACCTCACCCACGGAACGTTCGGGATCAGCCCGATCGACGCGCCCGGATTCGGCGGCTTCGCGGGCCTGCCGGTGAACTACCGCCAGGAGTTCAACTCGCAGGAGCTCTTCTTCTACACGGCGCTCGTTCTGCTCCTCGTCACCGTGTTCTGCAGCGTCCGCCTACGCGACTCGCGGCTCGGGCGCGCCTGGATCGCGATCCGTGAGGACGAGACCGCCGCTGCTGCGATGGGCATCCCGCTGATGCGGACGAAGACGTGGGCGTACGCGATCGGGGCGTTCTTCGGCGGCGTCGCAGGCGCGTTCTACGCGAGCTTCAAGAGCGGCGCCTTCCCAGCGGACTTCTACTTCAACATCTCGGTCTTCCTGCTCTGCATGGTCATCCTGGGCGGGATGGGCAGCGTCTGGGGCGTGATCATCGGCGGCATGGCGCTCGGCTACCTGAACGTGGAAGGTCTTTCGACGATCGGCTCCAAGCTGTCGTCGGCGACCGGGATCAACTTCGAGCCCTCGAAGTACCAGTTCGGGATCTACGGGCTGATCATCGTGGTCATGATGCTGTTCCGGCCGACGGGGTTGATCGCGGAGCGACGACACAAGCTCGAGCTCGAAGAGGGCGTGCACGACGAGGCGCTCTACGAGGCGCGGTCGTGAGCGCGGAGCCCGAGCGCGTCGAGCAGCCCGAGGCCGAGGGCGACATCCTCGTCGCGACGGCGGTGCGTAAGGAGTTCGGCGGCCTCGTCGCGGTGGACGACATCGACTTCGCGATTCCGAAGCGGGGAATCGTCAGCTTGATCGGCCCGAACGGGGCGGGCAAGACGACCTTCTTCAACATGCTCACAGGGGTCTACCGCCCGACGGCGGGCGAGATCGTCTTCGACGGTCACGACGTGACCGGCAAGCCGCCGCACGCGATCACCGAGCTCGGCATCGGCCGGACCTTCCAGAACATCCGCCTCTTCGGGCAGATGACCGCCAAGGAGAACGTCCTGGTCGGGATGCACTCGCGCCTGCGCGGCGGGATCCTGGGCTCGATCGTCGGGATGCCGCGCGTGCGGCGCGAAGAGCGCGAGGCCGACGACAAGGCCCGCGAGCTGCTGCGCTACTCGGGCCTGCGCAGCCGCCACAACGAAATTTCGCGAAACCTTCCCTACGGCGACCAGCGGCGGCTCGAGGTTGCCCGCGCGCTCGCGACCAACCCGAAGCTGCTGCTGCTCGACGAGCCGACAGCCGGGATGAACCCGCAGGAGAGCGTCGAGTTCATGAAGTTCGTCGGCCGCATCCGCGACGAGCTCGGGCTCAGCGTGCTGATGATCGAGCACGACATGAAGGTCGTCATGGGCATCTCCGAGCGGGTCACCGTGCTCGACTACGGCAGGAAGATCGCCGAGGGGCTGCCGAAGGAGATCCAGCGCAACGAGGCCGTGATCGAGGCCTACCTCGGCAGCGGAGCGCTGGCGGGATGAACGAGAACGGCACGATCCTCGAGCTGAAGGACGTCCACACCTACTACGGGGCGATCCATGCGCTGAAGGGGGTCTCGCTCACCGTCGGCGCGGGCGAGATCGTCACGCTCCTTGGCGCGAACGGTGCGGGCAAGTCGACGACTCTGCGCTCGATCAACGGTCTCAACCGGCCGCGCGAGGGCTCGATCGAGTTCCAGGGGAAGGACATCACGCAGACCGCCGCGCACAACATCGTCAAACGCGGCATCGCCCAGTCCCCGGAGGGGCGCAAGCTGTTCCCGCGGATGACCGTGACCGAGAACCTCGAGATGGGCGCATTCCAGCGCTCCGACAAAGCTGGGATCCGCGAGGACATGGACCGCGTCTTCACGCTCTTCCCGCGGCTCGCCGAGCGCAAGAGCCAGAAGGCAGGGACTATGTCCGGCGGCGAGCAGCAGATGTGTGCGATCGGGCGAGCGCTGATGGCGCGGCCGAAGCTGCTCCTCCTCGACGAGCCGTCGATGGGTCTCGCCCCGATCTTCGTCGAGAAGATCTTCGAGATCGTCAAGGAGATCAACGAGCAAGGAACACCGATCCTCCTGGTCGAGCAGAACGCGCTCATGGCGCTCGACGCGGCCGACCGGGGCTACGTGCTCGAGACGGGCAAGATCGCACTCGAGGGCCCGGCGAAGGAACTGCGCACGAACGAGCAGGTGCGGCGCACCTACCTCGG
>JALZOQ010000038.1 GCA_030913835.1 Actinomycetota bacterium
GCGGTGGGCTCGGTCATCGCGGGCGCGACCTCGCCCGAGCAGGTGCGCGCGAACGCGGCGGCGGGCGAGTGGCAGCCGACCGCGGAGGACCTCGCGGCCCTCGACGAGGTCGTACCCCGCGCCCAGTTCGAGCGCTGACCGAAGCGGCCCTCCGGGCCACGCCCGGGGCCAGACCCCCGCCGTGTCCCCAAACGCCCCGTCTAGGGACTGTCCCTGGCCATGGCGCGCAGCGCCGCGTCGAGGGACAGACCCCAGCCGTGTCTTGAACCGCCACAATGCCGGAGTGGAACACGATTCGCTGACCGGCCAGCTCCTCGTTGCCTCGCCGTCGCTCTTCGACCCGAACTTTCGGCGCTCGGTCGTCCTCGTCGTGCAGCACTCCGACGAAGGCGCGATCGGGATCGTGCTCAACAACCGCTCGGAGGCGACCGTCGGCGAGGTCGCCCCGGAGCTCGCCCCGCTCGTGGAGGACGACGAGACGGTGTACGTCGGCGGGCCGGTCGACGACGAGGCGGTCGTGATCCTGGCGGAGTTCGAAGACCCGTCCGACGCTGCGGCGGTCGTTCTCGGTGACATCGGCTTCGTCTCGGGCGACGCCGACTTCGCGCTGGTCGGCGCCTCGACGCGGCGGGCTCGCATCTACGTCGGCCTCGCGGGCTGGGGCGCGGGCCAGCTCGAGGACGAGCTCTCCGGAGACGACTGGATCGTCGTGCCCGCCGACGAACGAGACGTGTTCCCCGGGGTCGACGACGATCTCTGGGCGGCCGTGCTGCGCCGCCGCGGCGGCCAGTACGAGCTGCTGTCGCGGATGCCGCACGATCCGTCCCTCAACTGACGTTAACCCCGGCATGTCCGCCCCGGTTAGACCCGCTGCAAGTGCGTGTCCTTGAACGCGCTCGGGGGTACTTCGGCCCGTATCCGATCGCGCGATCCGCGCCGATGTGCACGCGACTCTCACGACCTGCGGGATTACCACGCCGTCTGTCACAGTTTCAAGTCCCGTGAAGCTCAACGGCATTCACCACGTCACGGCGATCACCGGCGACGCGCCGCGGAACCTCGACTTCTACGCGCGCGTGCTCGGCCTGCGCCTCGTCAAGAAAACCGTCAACCAGGACGACCCAACCGTCTATCACCTCTTCTACGCCGACGAGCGCGGCAGCGCCGGCTCGGACATCACCTTCTTCGAATATCCGGGCGCGCTGCCGGGTCGCGCGGGCGCCGGAATGGTGCACACCGTCGTCTTCCGCGTTGCTTCCGATGAGGCGCTCGACTTCTGGGCCGAGCGGCTCGGCGCGGAGGGCGTCGACACTGAGCGCAAGCCGGGCACGCTCCGCTTCGCCGATCACGAGGGACTCGCGCTGGAGCTGCAGGTCGTCGACACGACCGACGAGCCGCTTGTCGCCGAGCATCCGGAGATTCCGCGCGAGCACGCGCTGCAAGGCTTTCACGCGGTTCGCGCCTACGCACGCGACCCCGAGCAGAGTCGACCCTTCCTCGAAGGACCGCTCGGCTTCGAGCCCGAGGGTGACGCCGAGTGGGAGGTGCGCGGCGAAACGCGCGGCGGGTTCTACGCGTACGACGAGCTGCCCGCCGAGAACGGACGCCCCGGCGGCGGCACCGTCCATCACGTCGCCTTCGCGACGAAGACGGAGGAGCACGACGCGTGGCAGGAGCGCATCGCCGAAGCGGGCGCGCGCCCGACACCCGTGATCGACCGCTTCTACTTCAAGTCGATCTACTTTCGGGAGCCGAGCGGCGTGCTCTTCGAGCTCGCCACGATGGGCCCCGGCTTCGCGACCGACGAGGATCCGGAGCATCTGGGCGAGCGGCTCTCGCTCCCACCGAACTTCGAGCACCTCCGCGCCGAGGTCGAGCCGAAGCTGACGCCGTTGCCCGACCCGCGCGCGCCGCGAGAGCGCGTCACCTAGGTGCCTGCAAAGCTCGCAGCCCTCGGGATCGTCACCCGCGACATGCGCGAATCGGTGCGCTTCTACCGCGAGCTCGGCGTCGACGTCGCCGATCCCGAGAGCGCGGAGGATCACCACGAGACCACGCTCCCGAACGGCCTCCGCCTCATGTGGGACACCGTCGAGCTGATCCGCAAGCTCGACCCCGACTGGCAGCAGCCGCGAGGTCACCGGATCGCGATCGCGTTCGAGTGCGAGAGCCCCGACGACCTGAACGAGACCCACGCCCGGGTCATGGAAGCCGGTTTCAACAGCAAGACCGAGCCGTACGACGCCTTCTGGGGCCAGCGCTACGCGACGCTCCTCGACCCGGATGGAAACGCAGTCGACCTCTTCGCCCCGTCCTAGCCGGTTCGCTACCGGTCAGCGGACGGGTCAGGGAGCGCAGACGCCGTGCGGGCGAGCCCGCACGGCTGAGGAGGCGTCGCCGAGTCGACGCCTTGAGAAACGCAGAACTACGCTACAATCCGAGACGAACTAGAGCGTGTACCGGTGGCGCGACCTCGCGCAGGCCCTACTCGT
Source organism: Actinomycetota bacterium (assembly GCA_030913835.1). Classification (GTDB taxonomy): domain Bacteria; phylum Actinomycetota; class Thermoleophilia; order Gaiellales; family Gaiellaceae; genus UBA5186. Next base: position 2,493 of record JALZOQ010000038.1, read on the forward strand.
TCGTGCACATGAGTAGGGAGGTGTTTTTATATGGCAACCGGAACCGTGAAGTGGTTCAACGACGCGAAGGGCTATGGATTCATCCAGCCGGAGGACGGCGGGAAGGATCTCTTCGTCCATCATTCGCAGATCGCCGGCGAGGGCTTCAAGACGCTCGCCGAGGGCGCGAAGGTGGAGTTCGAGGCGCGTGAGGGTCAGAAGGGCCCTGAGGCGTCCAACGTCGTCGCGATGTAGGCAGTCCGCCCGATCCCGCGCCGGGCAAGTCCCGGCGCGGGCGGGCGAATCGAAAGGAGGGTTGATTGGCGAACAAGGAAGAGAAGATCGAGCTCGAGGGCGAGGTCGTGGAGTCGTTTCGCAGCGGGATGTACAAGATCGCGCTCGAGAACGGCCACGAGACCCTCGGGTACACCTCGGGCAAGATGCGGCGCTACCGCATCCGCATCAATCCCGGCGATCAGGTCAAGGTGGAGCTCAGCCCGTATGACCTGAGCCGCGGTCGCATCGTCTACCGCTACCGCTAGCGCCTCCCAGCGCTGTTCGCGCGGCACTGCCGGCTAATAGTGTAAATATTGAAGCGCTTATGAACGATCCTGCCGTCGAGTTGACTCACCTCCTGCGAGCCTTGCGGGGTGACATCTATACGGCCCTGGCGCGGATGGGCGCGCCCGCGTATGTGATCGACCGGGAGGGGACTTTTCGCTGGCTCAACGCTGCCGGGCACGCCCTGTGGCCCAACGCGCTCAACCGGAAGTTCTCGACCGTGATCGCGCCGGAAGAGGTGCGGCATGCGCGCGAGCAGTTCGCGCGCAAGATGATCGGCGAGTCTGATTCGACGGACTACGCGACGGCGATCATCGACGCCGACGGGAGGCGCATCGAAGTCGACGTCAGCTCGGTGTCGCTCCGCGCGAACGGCGACGTCGTCGGAGTGTTCGGCGTGGTCACGTCGGCGCGGGCCCAGGAGCCCACCGACCGACGGCAAGACGTCGAGCTCACGCCGCGCCAGTACGAGGTTCTGCGGCTCCTCGGTGAGGGGCGAACGACGGGCAAGGTCGCCTCCGACCTCGGGATCGCAGAGGAAACGGCCCGCAATCACATCAAGGCGGTGCTGCGCGCTCTCGGTGCCCGTTCCCGGCTCGAGGCGGTCGTCGCCGCGCACCGGCGCGGGCTGCTCTGACCGGTTGACCCGTCCGGGTCAGGCGATGTTGACAGCCCGCCGACAGGATGGCCTTGCGGTCGCTCCCGCGGAGGTCCTCGCCGGCCTCTGGAGTTCGCTCCAGGTGCGCGCCGCAGAGCGCACACGCGGAGCGACCGTTGATTTCAGGCCCGCAGACGTCCTGCCAACGTCGCGATCGCCAGCGAGAGCGCGACGGGAATGACGAGCGCTCCGCGCAGGCCCACCAGGTGGGCGGCGAAGCCGATCGCGGCCGGGCCGATGATCGCGCCCAGGTAGCTGATCGTCACAACCCAGCCGAGCGGCGCCGCTTCCGCTCCCG